>CAIYXE010000285.1 GCA_903930095.1 uncultured Hyphomicrobiales bacterium | reverse complement strand
TGCCGCGCCCGATGGCCTCGATGTCGCCGGGCCTGAGAGAACCGCGCACGCGCACACGGTAGACGCGCGAGAGGCCCGTGTCGGGGCTCATCATCGCCTGTGCCAGCGGCCCATCGGAGGACAGCATGAGAAGGCCTTCGCTGTTGGCATCGAGACGGCCGACATTCATCAGGCGCGGATGGGAGGCAGGCCAGAGCGGCGGGTTCAATGCGGGAAGATCGAAGATCGTGCGGCGGTCCCGGTGGTCGCGGTGGGTGACCAGCACATCGACGGGCTTGTGCAGCATGAAGAGGCGCGGCAGGGGCCTGGTCTCGGGTGCCACGGGCCTGCCGTCCACCGACACGGCGTCGCCCTCCTCCACCGGCGTGGTGGGAAGCGCCTTGACGCCATTCACGTTGACGCGGCCCTCGGCCACCATGCGCTCGGCCTCGCGCCTGGAGCCGATGCCAGCCTTCTGGAGATAGACGTTGAGGCGCATCAGCCGCCCGTGACGGGCGGGAAGAAGGCCACTTCACGGGCACCCGTGACGGGGGCATCGAGGCTCACATGCGACTGGTCCACCGCGGCGCGCAACGTGCGCCGCTCGGTAAGCGCTGCTGCCACCGATTCATCGCGGGCGCTGAGGAATGCGATGAGGTCGGCAACGGTCAGGACGGAGTCCGGCACATCCACCTCCTCCGCGGCCCGGCCGGCAATCTGCCGGATACGTGCAAAATAAAGGATCTTCATTCAATCCACGACGTGACGTATGCCGGCCCGGAAGTAATCGTAGCCGGTGTAAAGGGTGAGCCCCGCCGCAATCCACAGCATGGCGATGCCGAACTCCGTGGTGTAGGGCACGACCGTGTCGCCCGCGGGCCCGGCGATGAGCACGCCGATGGCGACGAGCTGCACGGTGGTCTTCCACTTGGCGATCTGGGTGACGGGAACCGAGACCTGCAGCTCACCCAGATATTCGCGCAGGCCCGACACCAGAACCTCGCGCGAGAGGATGATGATCGCCGCCCAGATGTGGCCGCCGTGCAGGATGCTGTCAGCACACAGCACGAGAAGCACGACGGCGACGAGCACCTTGTCGGCGATGGGGTCCAGCATGCGGCCGAGGGAGGACTGCTGCTGCCACTTGCGCGCCAGATAGCCGTCAAGGAAATCGGTGATGGCCGCCACCACATAGATCGCCAGCGCCGTCCAGCGGGCCGTGTCGCCGCCCCACAGCAGCAGGGCCGCCACGACCGGCACAGCGAGGATGCGGCCATAGGTCAGTATGTTCGGAAGGTTCCACACCTTCGAGTAACGCACGGTCTTTCCTGTCTCCGTCCCGTCCATGGCACCGCTCATTCTGCGCTTTCATGGAAGTGGTCGTAAATGGCCTGCGCCAGAGCGCTGCTTACCCCCTCCACGCCGGCCAGGTCGGTGACGCTGGCCCTGGCCACTGCTTTGGCCGAACCGAAGGCTTGCAGCAAGGCCTTCTTTCGCATGGGGCCGATGCCGGGCACTTCGTCCAGCGGGTTGACGCCGATGGCCTTCGACCTTCGGGCCCGGTGCGACCCGATTGCAAACCTATGCGCCTCGTCCCGCAGGCGCTGGATGTAGTAAAGAACAGGATCGCGCGCCTCCAGCATGAAGGAGGCGCGTCCCGGCACGTAGAAGTGTTCCCGGCCCGCATCGCGGTCGGGCCCCTTGGCGACACCCGCCACGGGCAGGTCGGACAGTCCCAGCTCGTCCAGCACGGCCTTGGCGGCTGACAGCTGGCCCTGGCCGCCGTCGATCAGCACAAGGTCGGGCCAGGACTGGACGTCCTTGGCCTGTTCATCGCCCCGCTCCTCACCCTGCTCCTTGAGGAGGCGGCTGAAGCGGCGGGTGAGCACCTCGCGCATCATGGCGAAATCGTCCGAACCGATCTCTTCCGAGCGGATGTTGAACTTGCGGTATTGCGACTTGATGAGGCCGTCCGGCCCCGCCACGATCATGCCGCCCACCGGGTTCGTGCCCTGAATATGCGAATTGTCGTAGACCTCGATCCGGCGCGGCGTTTCAGCCAGGCCAAAGGCGCGCTGCACGCCGTCGAGCAGTTTCGCCTGGGAGGAAGATTCGGCCATCCGGCGCCCCAGCGCCTCGCGCGCGTTGGTGACGGCGTGATCGACGAGCGCCTTCTTCTCGCCCCGCTGCGGCACGGCCACCTCCACCTTGTGGCCGGCATGGGTGGAAAGCGCTTCCTCCAGCAATTGGCGCTCCTCGATCTCATGCGAGAGCAGCACGAGGTCCGGGACCGGCTTGTCGTCATAGAACTGGGCGAGGAAGGAGGAGAGGATTTCCGCGGCCTCATGGCTCCTGTCCGCCTTGGGGTAATAGGCGCGGTTGCCCCAGTTCTGGAAGGAGCGGAAGAAAAAGACCTGGATGCAGGTCTGGCCACCTTCCTGGGCGAGACCGAAGACATCCGCCTCCTCGACCGATTGCGGGTTGATGCCTTGCGTCTGGGTGACGAAGCTCATGGCCTGGATGCGGTCCCGGCAGAGGGCAGCCCGCTCGAAGTCGAGGGCCCCGGCAGCCTCCTCCATCTGGCGGGCGAGATCGGCCTTCACCGCCTGGCTCTTGCCGCCGAGAAAGGCCTCCGCCTCCTTGACCAGCGCGTCATAGGGTTCTTGCGCGATATAGTTCACGCATGGGGCGGAACAGCGCTTGATCTGGTAGAGCAGGCAGGGCCGGGTCCGGTTGGCATAGGTGCTATCAGTACAGGTCCTGATCAGAAAGGCCTTCTGCAGCGTGTTGATCGCGCGGTTCACCGCCCCCGCCGAGGCGAAGGGGCCGTAATAGCTGCCCTTGCGGTTGCGCGCGCCCCGGTGCTTCACCAGCTGCGCCACATCATGGTCCTTGGCGATGAGGATATAGGGGAAGGACTTGTCGTCCCGCAGCACCACGTTGAAGCGGGGCTTCAGCCGCTTGATGAGGTTGGCCTCCAGCAGCAGCGCCTCCGCTTCCGTCGCGGTCGTCACGAATTCCATGTTCACGGTGAGCGAGATCATGGCCGCGATGCGGTTGGTGTGGCCCCAGGGCCTGGTGTAGTTGGAAACGCGGTTCTTGAGGTTGCGGGCCTTGCCGACGTAGATGACATCGCCCTTCGCGTCATACATGCGGTAGACGCCGGGCCGGGCGGGCAGCCGGGTGACGAAATCACGGATCAGGTCGGCTCCCGCAAGGGAAGCGTTTCCTGGTTCCTCCGGGCTGTGGGAAGGTTCATCGCTCATTGCCGGGTCTTTTACCTCCAATCTTTTGGGTTGGGGAGGATGCCCGCGTCCTGAAACGGCGGCGGTTCACGCCCTATCTCTGGCGCTCGATCTCCACGCCCACGCTGCGCGCATTGGGGATGATGTCGGGCTTTTCTACACGCACCCGTGCCGCCGCCACGCGCTTGTCGCGCAGGCAGGCAGCGGCGATCTTCTCGCACAGCGTCTCGACCAGGTTGGTGTGGCCCTCGGCGATGATGGCCTCAACCTTCTTGACGACGATTTCGTAGGACACGACATGGCTGATGTCGTCGTCCTGGGGGCCATCACCCTCCATCACCGAGAGGTCGATGTTGACGATGATCCTCTGCGGGTCCCGCTTCTCATGGTCGTAGATGCCGATGAGCGCCATCATGTCCAGATCCCGCACGAAGACGTGGCGGAGCCCCGAGGCGGCGCTTGCCACGTGATGGCTGATCATCGGCTTCTTCATTCGTTCACCTCGACCACGTCCGGCGTCTGCCAGACCAGATGCTGGCCACCGTCCAGCGCGATCATCTGTCCGGTCAAGGCCGGCTGGGACAATATGAACTTCACGGCGCCGGAAATCTCCGCCGGCGACGTGCCGCGGCCCAGAAGCGTCAGCTTGGCCTGTTTGTCGAATTCCGCCTGATCCATGCGGGCGGAGGGCAGCGCCGGCCCCGGACCAATGGCATTGACGCGGATGTTGGGGGCCAGCGCCTGGGCCAGCGTCCGGGTGGCCGTCCACAGGCCGGATTTCGACGTCGTGTAGGAAAAGAACCTCGGATTCAGCTTCCAGACGCGCTGGTCGATGATCGAGATGATGTTGCCCTCCTGGCCCTCCGGCAATTGCCGCGCGAAGGCCTGGGAGAGGAAGACGGGCGCTCTCAGATTGGTGTCGAGGTGCTCGGCCCAGCTCGCCTTGGTGATGGTGCCGACCTCGTCAGGCTCGAACAGCGAGGCGTTGTTGATGAGGCAGGTCAGGCCGCCCAGCCCTGCCGAGGCCTCGGCGATCAGCCTGTCCGGCACATCGTCATGCGAAAGATCGCCGCGCACGATGACGGCGCGCTGGCCGATGCCGCGGATGAAGCCCGCCACCTCCTCCGCCTCGGCCATGGAGGCGTTGCAATGGACGGCAACGTCCCAGCCGTCCTTTGCAAGGTCGAGCGCCAGCCTGCGCCCGATGCGCCGGGCCGAACCGGTGACGAGAACAGATTTTTTCTGGGTCATGCGTTCGGCATCAGGATCACGTAGTGCTTCCTCACCTTCTTTACCGTTTCCCATGTGCCCTTGAAGCCTGCGGGGATGATGAAGGCATCGCCCTTCTTCAGCGTCCAGGACTTGCCTTCCTCGTTGGTGAGCACTGCCTTGCCCGCGATGAAATGGCAGAATTCCCATTCCTTGTAATCGACCGTCACCTTGCCCGGCGTCGACTCCCAGATGCCGCAGTAGAGCCGGTCATCCTCGCCGGTGAAGTGGTTCCAGGTCGTGGTGCGGTACCTGCCCTTGACGAGCTTTGCCTTGTCGGGCTTGCCCTTGTCGGGCTTGGGCGCATGCTTGCCCTTGGTCTTCATCACCAGAATGTCGGCCATTGCGTGTCTCCCTATGTGAACCGTTTCAGAAGGTCTTGCTTGTCCGGCGTGAAGCCTGAGGCCACCCACCAGTCCTCCAGCCTGCGAAGCGTTACGCCGATGTCCGGGCCGGGGTTCATGCCGGCCGCCAGAAGATCGGCACCCGTGACGGGCAGGACCGGAACCGGCCACCGCTCCGGCAGGGCGAGCAGGCTTTGCCAGTCCGGATCATCCAACGCGGCGCCGGAACGCGCCCGGGCGATGAGGACGAGGTCATGCCATGCCTCAGGCCCGATCTGGTAGAGAATGATCTTCTGTTCCAGCGCGCGCAAGCCCGGCGACGGCGGCGTGAGAGAGCTTATGGCGGCGAGCCGCTTGCCTTCGTGATTGGCAAGCCGCCAGCGCTCCTTCATGGCGGCGGGCTCACGCGCCAGCACCGAAAGGCGCAGCAGCGGGTCGGGCGGCAGGCGCTCCAGCACCGGCCACTCCTCCGTATACGGAAGAAGATGCGCCAGGATACCCTTTTCCGCCATCAGCTTCAGGGTTGCAACCGCGCCGCGCGCCGCCATCAGCTTGAACATCTCCTGGCGGATGCGCTCGGCCGAGAGCCCGTCCAGGCCCTGCTTCAGGCGCACGCAGGCGGCAAGGCCCGCCTCGTCCGGCAACCCCTCGCCATAGCGCGCATGGAAGCGGAAGAAGCGCAGGATGCGGAGATAGTCCTCGGCGATCCGCTGCTCAGGGCTGCCGACGAAGATGACGCTCCGGCTCAGCACATGGCGGTAGCCGCCGGTGAAGTCGTAGATCCTGCCGCGCGCGTCGCAATAGAGCGCATTCATGGTGAAGTCGCGGCGCATGGCGTCGGCTTCCCAGTCATTGGTGAACGCGACCTTGGCGCGGCGGCCGTCAGTCTCGACATCGTGGCGAAGTGTTGTCACCTCATAGGGGTGATGATTCGCCACGACGGTGACGGTGCCGTGCGCGATGCCGGTGGGATGCACGCTCATGCCCTTTGCGGTGCAGACCTCCGTCACCTGTTCGGGCGAGAGTGTGGCGGCAAGGTCAACCTCGGTCACCGCCTCACCCAGAAGCGCGTTGCGCACGGCGCCGCCTGCCACGCGCGCCTCGCCGCCCGCGGCGGCAATCGCCGACATCACGCGTTGCAGGGCGGGCTCGTTCAGCCACGCAGCGCCTGCGAGGGAGGGAAGCTCTGTCATGACCTCTCATACAGCAGGGCGTAGAGGTTGCGGATCATGCCTGCAGTAGCGCCCCAGATGTAGCGCCCCTGCCAGGGCATCGCATAGTAGTGGCGCTGCCGCCCCTGCCATGCGCGCGAATGGCGCTCATGGTGCTGCGGGTTCATCAGGAAGGCGAGCGGAACCTCGAAGACGTCAGCCACCTCCTCCTGCTGCGGCGTCACGGTGAAGCCGGGCCTCAGCAGGCCCACCACCGGCATGACGCGGTAATTGGTGCTGGTGAGATAGGTGTCGAGAAATCCCAGCGGCTCCACGAAGCCGGGGAGGATGCCCGTTTCCTCCTCCGTCTCGCGCAGGGCGGCAGCAATGGGGCCGGAGTCGGTCTCGTCCATGCGCCCGCCCGGAAAGGCCACCTGGCCCCCATGCCGCCTCAGATGCGGCTGGCGCTGCGTCAGCAGCATATGGAGCCCGCCCTCCCGCGGCACCAGCGGCACCAGCACCGCGGCTGGCCGCGGCGCCTCATCCGTGGGGATCATGCGCGCCTCTGGGTTCAGGTCGTCATCGCTGCGGCTTGGAATGTCAGGTGGCGATAGATGCAGCCGGGGCGGCGCCAGGGTGCGGAATTCATCCTCGTCGAAGCTGTGGCTCAAGAGGCAAGCCCGATCTCGGCGGCCTTCTGCATGGGGTAGAAGCGGCCCGACGACCACACGCCGAACCAGCCGTCCTCCACCGTGCCCGCCGCGGCAAGGTCATAGAACAGGGCCCGGCTGACCAGCGCCTCGAGCCCGGCCCTGACCATGACATAGGGCTTGAGGCCGCCTGTCCCCTCCTCCTCGGCAAAGCGCAGCGGGTGGGATTCGCCGGCCGTCACCTCTTCGTCCACATTGGTCTCGAAACGGATAGCCTGGTCCCGCCCCTCGCCCGTGACCTGCATCCGGATGGCGGTGAAGGGGGCATCCTCGACCCGGATGCCAACCTTTTCCACAGGCGTGACGAGGTAATATTTCCCGTCGCCATCCAGCCGCAGCACGGAGGAAAACAGCTGCACCAGCGGCTTCCGCCCGATCGGCGAATTCATGTAGAACCAGGTGCCGTCGCGGGCGATGCGCATGTCGATGTCGCCGCAAAACGGCGGATTCCACAGGTGAACGGGCGGCGGCCCCTTCGCGGCCCGCGCCTCGCCCAGCCCCCGGAGGGGGTTGCCCGCGTCTGTCTGATCTGCGCCCATCTTGCGGTCGTAACTCTCAAAAAGGGGTGATACCCGCCTCTTTTAGGCCATTCTCGTTCACGAGGATGTCATTAAGAACAATACCAGCGCGCCCGCAATATGGCCGGGTTCCGGAAACTATAGTGAGCCTCATGCCCAGCATCAACGAAACAGACCACCAGATCATCGCCGACATGGAAGGGGCAGCCGAGCGCCTTGGACAGGCGCGGGCCGCCATCGGCCGAATCATCTTCGGCCAGGACGAGGTGGTGGAACAGGTGCTGATCGCTATACTGGGCGGCGGCCACGCCCTGCTGGTGGGTGCGCCGGGCCTTGCCAAGACCAAGCTGGCCACCACGCTGGGCCGCGTGCTGGGCCTCGACGAGAAGCGCGTACAGTTCACACCCGACCTGATGCCCGCCGACATTCTGGGCTCGGAAGTGCTGGACGAGAGCGAGGGCGGAAGGCGGCAGTTCCGCTTCGTGCCGGGACCCGTGTTCTGCCAGCTGATGATGGCCGACGAGATCAACCGCGCCTCGCCACGCACCCAGTCGGCACTGCTGCAGGCCATGCAGGAGCATCACATCACGGTTGCCGGTGTGCGCCACGACCTGCCGCGGCCCTTCCACGTGCTGGCAACCCAGAACCCGATCGAGCAGGAAGGCACCTATCCGCTGCCCGAAGCCCAGCTTGACCGCTTCCTGGTGCAGATCGACGTGCCCTACCCCTCGCTCGATGCCGAGCGCCGCATGCTGTTCGCCACCACGGGTGCGGCGGAGGAGCAGCCGGAGAAGGTCCTCTCCACCACCGAATTGATGAATGCCCAGCGCCTCACCCGCCTCATCCCCGTGGGCGAGCAGGTGGCGGAAGCCATCCTGCGCGTGGTGCGCGCGGCAAGGCCGGGGCCGGATGCCGATGACTTCGTCAACAAGAACGTCGCCTGGGGCCCCTCGCCCCGCGCCTCGCAGTCGCTGATGCTGGGCGCGCGCGCCCGGGCGTTCCTGCAAGGACGGCTGTCGCCCTCCCTCGACGACGTGATGGCGCTGATGGGCCCGGTGTTCCGCCACCGCATGGCGCTGAACTTCACCGCCCGCGCTGACGGCCACACCATCGACGGCACGATCGAGCGCCTCGCGCGGATGATCGCCTGACCGGATGACACAAGCCCAGGCCCTTGCCCTGTCAGACCGCGCCGCAGCGGTCTCACGCGTGCTTCCGCCGCTTCTGGTGGAGGCCGAGCGCATCGCCGCGACCGTGATCCTCGGTGAACACGGCCGCAAGCGCGCGGGGCCGGGGGAAAGCTTCTGGCAGTACCGCCCCTACAGCTTCGGCGATTCCACCCAGCGCATCGACTGGCACAAATCGGCCCGTTCCGACCGCGTCTTCATCCGCGAGAATGAATGGGAGGCGGCCAACACGCTGTGGGTCTGGGCCTCGCCCTCGGTCTCCATGGATTTCTGCTCGCATCTCTCGAAGGTAACGAAGCGCGAGCGCGCCCAGCTCATCTCGCTCGCTGTCGCCTCGCTGGCGGTCAGGGCGCAGGAGCGGGTCGGCGCCCTGGGCTCTCCCCACGCGCCGGACCATGCCCGCAGCCAGCTGGTCAGGATCGCGGACTGGTTCATGAAGCGCGAGGGCGCGGCACTTCCCTCCTTCACCCGCATGCCGCGCTTTTCGAGCGCGGTGCTGGCCGGGGACTTCTTCGACAGCATGGATGACATCACCAGGGCGCTGACCCCCATCGCGCAAGCTGGCGTCAAGGGCCACCTCGTGCAGGTGGTCGACCCGGCGGAAGAGACGCTTCCCTATGCGGGCCGCGTCGAATTCCACGAGATGGCGGGCCCGCTCAAGTTCCTCTCCTCCAAGGCCGAGACGCTGCGCGGGGTCTATGCGGAAAAGCTCGCAAGCCACCGCGCGGGGCTGCGCGGCCTCTGCAACAGGATCGGCTGGAGCTTCTCCATCCACCGCACCGACGAGCCGCCCACACCGATGCTGCTGAAGCTCCATGCGCTGATCTCCGGCGAGGCCGCGCGATGAACATGCTCTCCGCCCTGAGCTTCACCACGCCGCTGGCGCTTGCAGCACTGCTGCTGCTGCCCGTCATCTGGTGGCTCCTGCGCTTCACGCCGCCCCGGCCCGAGACGGTGCGCTTCCCGCCGATCCGCCTGCTGCTCGGCCTTGCCAACCGCGAGGAACAGCCGGACAAGACGCCGTGGTGGCTCTTGCTGCTGAGGCTGCTCGTGGCGGCCCTTCTGATTCTCGCCGTGTCGCATCCGCTCTATGCGCCGGGCCGCGTCGGCACCCTGTCCAGCCAGCCCCTGCTGCTGGTGGTCGATGACAGCTGGGCCGCCGCCAAGGACTGGGACAAGCGCGGCGAGATCATGGCGGAAATCCTCGATGGCGCAGCCTCCGCCGGAGCCCCGGTCACACTCGCCACCACGACGCCAGAGCTTCGCCCGGCCTCGCTCGAGCCACAGGCCGCGGGCGATGCCGCAAGCCGCGCCGCGACCCTTGAGCCCCGCGCCATGGACCCGGACCGCGAAGGAACCCTCGCAAGGCTTTCCGGGCGCTTCGCCAACCAGCCCGCACCGCGCGTGATCTGGCTCACCGACGGCATCGACGACGGCAAAGCACGCGCCTTCGCGGAGGGCCTTGCAGCCCTCGGCGCGGGAGGAGCAAGCGTCGAGGCGATCGTGCCGGAGGCCTCCGCCCTGCCGCTGGCACTCGCTGCACCAGGCTTTGATGGCGGGCGCATCAAGGTCACCGCGCTCCGGGCGCCCGGCGGGCCGGAGCTTGCCGCGCGCGTCTCCGCGCGGGCCGCCAATGGCCGCAGCTTCGGCGAGGCCGAGTTGACCTTCTCCGGCGGCGCCACGAAGGCCGAGGGCGTGATCGAGCTTCCCGTAGAGCTCAGGAACGGCATCGGCCGCCTCGCCATCGAGGGCGAGCGCAACGCCGCCGCCACATTCCTGATGGACGACCGCTGGCGCCGCAAGAC
>CAIYXE010000284.1 GCA_903930095.1 uncultured Hyphomicrobiales bacterium | reverse complement strand
TCGCCATGGACGCGATGCGGAGCTGGGTCAGCCGCACCGGCATCGATGGCTTCCGCTTCGACCTCGCGGCGGTGATGGGCCGCACGGCATCGGGCTTCAGTACAGGCGCACCGCTGCTTTCGGCCATCGAGCAGGATCCGCTTCTCTCCCGCCTGATCATGATCGCGGAACCCTGGGACGTGGGACCGGGCGGCTACCGCCTCGGCCAGTTTCCCGCGCGCTGGCTGGAATGGAACGACCGCTACCGCGACGAGGTGCGCCGCTTCTGGCGCGGCGAGCCCGGAGCCGCAGGCTCCTTCGCCACGCGGATTGCGGGCTCCTCCGACATCTTCGGCGAGAGCCACCGCAGGCCTTCGGCGAGTATCAATTTCCTTGCCGCGCATGA
Organism: uncultured Hyphomicrobiales bacterium; assembly: GCA_903930095.1. Classification (GTDB taxonomy): domain Bacteria; phylum Pseudomonadota; class Alphaproteobacteria; order Rhizobiales; family Aestuariivirgaceae; genus Aestuariivirga. The sequence goes on along the minus strand of CAIYXE010000284.1, from coordinate 2,133 downwards.
CGGCTTCACGCTGCGCGATACGGTAACCTTCGCGGCAAAGAACAACCACGCCAATGGCGAGGACAACCGCGACGGCAACGCCCATGAGCCGGCCTGGCCGGGCGGAGACATCAGGGCGCTGCTGGCCACGCTGTTCCTCTCCCGCGGCACGCCGATGCTCACCGCGGGCGACGAGTTCGGCCGCACGCAGGGCGGCAACAACAATGCCTATGCCCAGGACAATGAGACCACCTGGCTCGACTGGGCGAAGGCGGACGAGCGGCTCACCGGCTTCACTGCAGCGCTCGCCGCGCTGCGCCAGGCGCTCGCAACATTTTTCCCCGACAGGTTCCTCGTTGGCGAGGCCACGGGCGGCAGCCGCTTTCCCGATGCGGAGTGGTTCGGCGCCGATGGCGGGCCGATGCAATGGAACGAGCCGGGCGCCCCGGTGCTGGGCCTGATCCTCGCGGATGGCCGGAAGCGGCTTGCCATCGTCTTCAACCGCAGCACTTCGGCGTCTGCCCGCCTGCCGCATCGCGAAGGGCACCGCTGGGTCCGCCTGTTCTGCAGCGCGGAGGGAGAGGAGCGTGCGGCTGCCAACGTCTCCGTCCATGCGGAGGAGCGGCTGAAGACGGCAGGTGTTGCCGATGACGACATCGCCGAACTCGCCGCCCGTGCCGGGATCGAGCGGGAGTGGTGGGAAGTCGACGGCACCCACCACCGCGTGAGCCCGGAGACGCAGCGGGCACTGCTTGCGGCCATGGGGCTCACCTTCGCGGATGAGGATGACGTCTCCCGCTCCCTCGCGCGGGCTTCCGCGCCGGGCCCGCTCGTTGCCGGGGCGAGCGATGCCATCAGGCTTCTGGAACCGGCGGACCACCGCCGCCTGATCATGATCGACGACGGCGCGGGCGGCACGCGCGCGCTTGAGGTGCCGCCGGGGGTTGCCGCCACGGCCCGGCTGGAGCCGGGGCGCTACAGGATCTCCAGCGAGGGCGAGAAGCTGCGCGATGTTCTCGTCAGCCCCGGCCAGTGTCACCTGCCGGAAGACATCGCGGCGGGGCGGCGCGTCTTCGGGCTTGCCTCCCACCTCTATGCGCTGCGCCACCGGGGCAGCGAGGGCATTGGCGATTTTGAAACACTGGGCAGGTTTGCCGAGCTGAGCTCCGGCATCGGCGGGCGCTATGCGGGGCTCAACCCGCTGCATCATCTCTTCCCCTCCGACCGGAGCCGCGCCAGCCCCTACCAGCCCTCCGACCGGCACTATATCGATCCGCTCTATATCAGCATCGCGCGGCTTCTCGGCAGTCTGGCGCTGCCCGACACGGCACGCCTTGCCGCCGAAAGCCGCGCCGCATTCGAAAGCCTCGACCGGCTGCCGCTCGTCGACTATCCCGCCGTATGGGCGGCGAAATCCCGCGTGCTGGAGCAAGCCTTCGCCGAATTCACCGGCAGCCCCGCATGCGAGGCCTTCCGCCGCGAGGGCGGCGATGCATTGGCAGCCCACGGCCGCTTCGAGGCCCGGCGCATGGGTGAGGCCGTGACGGCAGACCGCATCGCCTACCGCGCCTTCCTGCAATGGCTGGCCGAAGCCCAGCTGGCGGAGGCTGCACGGCACGGCAATCTCTATCATGACCTGGCGCTGGGTTGCGCCTTTGACGGCGGCGAGATCGACGGACAGCCCGCGGCCTTCGCCGCCGGCGTCTCGATCGGTGCGCCGCCGGATCCGTTCTCGGCGTCAGGCCAGGTGTGGAACCTGCCGCCCTTCTCTCCGCTTGCCCTGGCTGGTGAGGCGATGGAGCCGATGCGCCGCGTGATTGCCGCCAACATGCGCCATGCAGCCGCACTCCGCATCGATCACGTGCTGGGCTTCGCCCGCCAGTTCTGGGTGCCCGAAGGTTCCGAAGGGCGTGACGGCGCCTATGTGCGCTTTCCGCTGGATGCCCTGATCGCGGTGACGGCCCTCGAGAGCCGGAAGCACCGTTGCCTCGTCGTGGGCGAGGATCTCGGCACCGTTCCGGACGGCCTGCGGGAGAAGCTGGCGGCAGCGAACATCTTTTCCTACCGCGTGCTGTGGTTCGAGCGGGAGGGGCAGGGCTTCAAGCCACCGGCACGCTACCCGGCACGCGCCCTGGCCTGCCTTGCCTCGCATGA
>CAIYXE010000283.1 GCA_903930095.1 uncultured Hyphomicrobiales bacterium | reverse complement strand
TGCATGACGCTCAATCGAGCGGAAGAACAATGCAGATATTCGCTCCAACCCACGCCATCAGCTCACATCAATGAGTACCTTCCCATCATCGATACGCACCGGATAGATGCGAAGATTAATGCAAACCGGGGCGCCCTTGGCCTCGCCGGTGCGGTAGTCGAAGCGGCCATTGTGCTTCGGGCATTCGATGATGTTGTCCATGACCAGACCTTCAGCGAGGTGGATTTTCTCATGGGTGCAAAGCCCATCGGTCGCATAGTACTGGCCGCCCGGTGACCGGTATACTGCGAAGGTTCGCGTACCGTGATCAAATCGAATGACATCTTCCAGAGCAACGTCTTCAACGCTGCAAGCAGTTACCCAATTCGTCATGTCAGATCGCCTTGTCCATCAGTTCCGTAAAGGCAGAAAGCTCAGATTCAGGCATGCGCACGAGGTGCCTTTCTTCCGGATAGTTGCCCACTCTCACATCGGCAATGAATTCGCTGAAGGCGGAGACGCGCTCCCTCTGAAGCCTGTCGAACTCGGCCGCAAAGTTGCGGTAGACCTTGGCATGGCGCGGCATGTGCCCGCGGTTGGTTCCAAGAATGTCTTCAGCGAAGAGATACTGCGCATCACAGCCCGGGCCAGCCCCCATGGACCATAGCAACAGCGACAACCGCTTACTGATGGCGCTGGCCACTTCGACAGGCACCACCTCGATCTCGACCGCGAAAGCCCCGGCGGCCTCGTAGGCCTTGCACTCTTCATACAGGGCAAGAGCGGATTCGGCAGTCTTGCCCACCGCGCGAAAGCCCCCCGTCCATGTGGCGCGCGAGGGCACAAGTCCGACGTGGCCCACCACGGGAATGTGGTCCTCCGCCAGGAAGCGCACTGTTTCGAGACCGCCGCTACAATAGATGGCATCGCCACCCGCCTGCAGCATTTGCCCAGCAAACCGCCGGTATTCTTCACGCGATCCATACTCGAGATGGGTCATCCCCGTCATGGAGAATAGCCCTGGCGCCACGTCGCGGTAACGCGGGTGGGTGAGGAGTTCAGGCGGAAGCGACACGATGTCGATGCCGGCCTGCTCCGCGGCCTCTGCCTCCTCGATCGTGAAGATGCGAAGCATGGTGAGCTGACCCTGGCCCTTGCGGGCGCGGAGATCGGCGATGGTTGGTCTCTTCCTGTGCATTCGATCCTCCCTATTCGGCTGCGGCGGGCGCGCCGCCAATGCGCGTTTCCCGATACGGCCGGGCGGTCGGCGGTAACTCACGCTTCAGGAAATAGTCTTCATACTTGAGCTGGCGTAGCAGCGCGGGCACCATTTCGCGATAACCCTCCCACATGGAGCGGTTGGGTGCCGGCAGATCGTGCCTGATCAGCTCATGCAACCTGGGCAGTGCATGGAATGGAACCATGGGGAACATGTGATGCTCCACATGATAGTTCATGTTCATGTAAAGAAACCGGCTGACTGGATTCATGTAGACGGTGCGGCAGTTGAGGCGGTGGTCGAGCACATTGTCGGCGAGGCCACCGTGCTGCAGCAGGCCTACCAGAACGGCATGCCATGAGCCATAAAACCGCGGCAGGCCGATGATCATCAGCGGCAGCCATGATCCCATGTAGATGGCCGCTGCGATGGTCAGCGCACAGACCGCCATGTGCAACCGCCCGGCGAGGATCACCTTGGCCCATTCGGAGTTGGGGATGTAGTCCTTCTCGTCGTCCGAGAGGATGCCAAGCGCATTGCGCCCAAGGATCTTCAGTGACAGGTAGCCATCCACAATTCCGACGAAATTCAGAACCCACTTGGCCAGCGCCGGCGGGCGCATCAGCGCGATCTCGACGTCGCGGCCGACGATGATCGTATCAGTGTGATGGCGGGCGTGGCTCCAGCGCCAGGCCACCGGATTGCGCATGATCATGAAGCTGGCGATCTGGTAAACGGCGTTGTTCATCCATTGGGTCTTGAAAGCCGTGCCGTGCCCCATTTCATGCCAACGCGCATCGCTGGCCGACCCATAGAGCGTTCCATAAACGAAGAAGAACGGTACGCACCACCAGCTGCCCCAGAAATAGATGCCTCCCGCGAGCGAGGCAGCGAGCAGGAAGAACCATACCAGCGTATCGCGGATCGCGGGGCCATCGGAGCGCTGCATCAGCTCCTTCATCTTGGCGCGCGGAATCTCGGTGTGGTACCACTCAGCCGAAGCCAGGCCTTCCTCTATGGCAAGCTTGGTGCTTTCGCCGTGGAGGCTGTAGTCGCGTTTCATCATTCTCTTCCCTCTTTCTGCCGCGGCTGCGGAACAGACACCCACGCTGTCACCAGCCGCCATCGATACCCACATTCTGCCCCGTCATCATGTCGGATTCCGGGGAAACAAGGAACAGCACCAGGCCCGCCACATCTGCCGGCATGATGCGCTGCTTGAGGCACTGGTTCTCAAGCACCCAGTCATTGTATTCGGCAAGCCGTTCGCCGAAAACCCTCTGCTCAGCCTCGGAGACCACCGCACCCGGCGAGATTGCGTTGACCCGGATGCCGGAGACGCCGAGGTCACGCGCCAGGGATTTTGTCAGCCCCAGCATCGCGCCCTTGGACGCAACATAGGGCACATAACCCTGCCAGCGCCCGTTGAGCGTGAGTGAGCAG
>CAIYXE010000282.1 GCA_903930095.1 uncultured Hyphomicrobiales bacterium | reverse complement strand
GTGACCCGCGAAAGGGGCCGCGGCATCGAGAACCACCACCATCATGCCGGGCTTCAGCAGGTGCTGGACCGACTGTGCCACCTTGCCGATGTGCGTGTCCGGCACGGCGAGGATCACCACCTCAGCCCCTGCCAGCGCCTCCTCCGCGGGCACGCAGGCGATCCCGAAGTCCTGCGCCAGCCGGGCGCGGCCAGCCTCGCTCACCTCAACATGGCGCACGGCAAAGCGCGAGCCATTGAGATTGCGGGACAGCCTGTGGCCCATCTTGCCGCCGGCACCGAAGAGAGCGATTGACGTCATGCTGAAAACCTCGGATTGTTTTCAGAGTGCTTACATGCTGCTGGTATGACAAGTCAATCAGTTGGCTCTCATCGGTGCGGCAACCTTGAAGGAGTTTCCGGTTTGGGACTGAAGCAGCTTGCGGCCTCGAAGGAGCTGAAAGTCGGGAACTTCATCGTGGAGTTCGCGACGCCGGGGATCGGCCACATCCTCAAGGAGGCCGGGCTCGATTTCGCCTTCTTCGACATGGAACACTCAGGCTTCGGCTTCGAGACGCTGAAAAGCGCCATCCGCTACTTCGAGGCGGCGGGCATTCCCGTGATCGTGCGCGTGCCCGCACTGGAGAATGACATGCTGGCACGGGCCTGCGACATGGGTGCGGAGGGTCTGATCGCCCCGATGATCTCCACCGTCGCACAGGCGCAGGCCATGGTGGATGCGGTGAAGTACTTCCCGGCAGGCAAGCGCGGCGTGGGACTGCAGATGGCGCATGACAATTACCGTGCCGCACCGGTGGCCGCAGCACTGCAGGCCGCCAATGACCGCACCGCCGTGATCTGCCTCATCGAAACCGCGGAAGGGGCAAGCAATGTTGACGGCATCGCCGCCCTGCCAGGCGTTGACGGCCTGTGGGTCGGCCATTTCGACCTCTCCGTCTCGCTCGGCTTTCCGGGCGAGTTCGGGCACCCGAAATTCACCGCCGCCATCGAGGCGATCATCGCCGCGGCGAAGAAGCACAACAAGGCCTTGGGCCGCCTCGTGCCCAATGTCGAGCAGGGCATCGCCTGCTACCGCCAGGGCTTCGACTTCATCTGCTATTCGGGCGACGTCTGGGTGCTGCGCGACGGGCTTGCCGCCGCGGGCAAGGCCATCCGCGACGGGGTGCGCTGATGGCGGGCTTCCGCGTGGCACTCTCCGGAGACTTCAGGAAAGCGGACGGGTCACCCACCTTCCCCGACTTCGATCTCACCCCGCTCAAGCAGGCGGCGAACGTGGAGATGGCGTTTCTCGACAACGCCTCGCCCCTCAAGGGAGAACAGCTCGAAGCCTTCGACGCGCTGATCCTGCTCGCCCAGCGATTCGATGCGGCAAGCGTTCCGAAATCGGGCCGGCTCGCCGTCGTGGCGCGCTTCGGCGTCGGCTATGACACGGTGGACGTTCCGGCCTGCACGGCGGGCGACATCGCCCTCGTCATCACGCCAGACGGCGTGCGAAGGCCCGTCGCCGTCTCGATCATCACCTTCATGCTGGCGCTCACTGGCAAGCTGATGGTGAAGGACAGGCTCGCCCGCTCAGGCCCGCCGGGCTTCGCCGCGCGCGGCGAGCACATGGGCGTGGGCCTCGTCGGCAAGACGCTGGGCTCGCTCGGCGTCGGCAACATCGGCGCGGAGATGTTCAGGCTGGCCAGGCCGTTCGACATGCAGTTCATCGCGCATGATCCTTACGCCGACAAGCAGGTGGCCGCCAAACTCGGCATTGAACTCGTCTCCATCGAGCAGCTTTTCGCGCGCTCAGACGTCCTCTCCGTCAACTGCCCCCTCACTACGGACACGCACCACATCGTCAATGCCGGACGCCTCGCGCTGATGAAGCCCACGGCCTATCTGATCAACACCGCGCGGGGACCCATCGTGGACCAGAAGGCGCTGACCACGGTGCTCGAGGAGCGCCGCATCGCCGGCGCTGGCCTCGACGTCTTCGAGCAGGAGCCGACCGACCCCGGCGACCCCCTGCTCAAGCTCGACAATGTCATCGCCGCCCCTCATGCCTTGTGCTGGACGGATCAGTGCTTCGCGGGCAATGGTGCTGCGGACGTGAAGGCCGTGCTCGACGTCATGAGAGGCCAGGTGCCGCGCGGGGTTGTGAACCGCGAGGTCCTGGAACGGCCGGCTTTCAAGGCCAGGCTCGAAGGCTTCGCCAAGCGCTTCGGCTGAGCTTGGGGAAAATCCCCGAAGCGGCGGACAAGCGAACGGGTGCGATGCGCGGGCGTGGTGCGCCATGACGGCATCGCCGCACCTTCCCCCCAGAACATTTCCCGGCCCGGTGATAAAGACGGAGATTGACATCGGCATCACCCGTGCGGTCATCATCGATCCTGGAACCGAAAAGATCCTTTGAAGTCACTGGGAGGCAGACCATGGCGAAGAGCGCCCTCACCCGCGCGATCAAGCTCACCGGAACGGACGTGGCGGAGGGCAAGCGCCGCATGCTCACGGCGGGGCCGATCAGCGCCATGTTCGACAATGGCGCCATCCGCTCCATCCGCTTCCGCGGCGTCGAGGTGTTGCGTGGCATCGCCTATCTGGCACGCGACAAGGACTGGGCCACCTATACGCCGGCCATCGAGAACCTCAAGATCAGGCAGGGCAAGGACGGCTTCGCGATCAGCTACACCGCCACCTGCAAGGACAAGGGCCAGGGCCTGCGCTACGCGGCGAAGATCGAGGCCAGTGCCAATGGCACACTCGTCTTCTCCGCCGCCGGCACGCCCCAGAGCGACTTTCTCACCAACCGCACCGGCTTCGTGGTGCTGCACCCGCTGAACGGCATCGCCGGCGAGCCGGTCGATATCGTTCACACCGACGGCAAGAGGCGCAAATCACGCTTTCCCAAATACATCAGCCCCGGCCAGCCGGCGTTCGAGATCCGCTCGCTCACGCACACCGTCATGCCCGGCGTCACCGCCACCGTGCTGATGGAGGGCAACAAGTTCGAGATGGAGGACCACCGCAACTGGATGGACGCCTCCTACAAGACCTATGTCTGCTCACTGCTCGATCCCTGGCCCTACACGCTGAAGAAGGGCGAGCCCTTCACCCAGTCGATTACCCTGCGCATCGAGGGCAAGCCTGCCGCGCGGAAGGCCGCGAAGGCCAGCTCCGGCATCACCGTGGCTGTCGGTGGCGCCAAGGGCACCATCCCGGCGGTCGGCTGCGGCGTCCCCATGGCAGAAGCGGAGCATGCGCTTGCCAAGGCCGATCTCGTCGCGATGATGGAACCCAACCATCTCGTCTGCCAGATCGACGGCCGCAGGAAAGGCCAGCGCGAGGCGGCCGCCGCCTTCCGCGAGCTGTGCGCGCGCAGTGGTGCCTTGTCCTTCCTCGAGATCGTCCTGCCCGCCATGGCGCCAGCCATGGAAGAGGTGGCGGCCATCGCGAAGGAGCTGCGCGCCGCGGACTATGCCCCCGACGCCATCGTGGTCACCCATGCCCATGATCTGAAGTCCTTCCAGCCCAACACGCCGAGGCCTTGGGGCCCGAGCTACGAGGAAATGGCCACCGCGGTGCGCAAGGCGTTTCCCGGCGTCACAGTGGGCGGCGGCATGCTGTCCTACTTCACGGAGCTCAATCGCAAGCCCGTGCCGAAGGGTGTCTTCGACTTCGTCACCCACACCGTCTGTCCGATCGCGCATGCCGCGGACGATGTTTCGGTGATGGAGACGCTCGAAGCCATCCCCTCGATTATCGCCTCAACGCGCCACATGATCGGCCGGACGCCCTATCTCCTCGGCCCATCATCCATCGCCTGCCGCGACAATCCCTATGGAGCGGCGGTGGCGTCCAATCCGGGCAATGGACGGGTCTGCCTCGCCGGCATGGACCCGCGCCAGCGCGGCCTGTTCGCGGCGGCATGGAACCTCGGCCTCGCCGCGGCCTCAGCCGGGGGCGGGCTCGACGCCGTGGCACTGGGCGCCGTCACCGGCCCGCAGGGCGTCATCCATCGCAAGGCGGATTATCCGCAGCCGTGGTTCGACGGCGGCAAGGCAGCCGTATATCCCGTCTACCACGTGCTTGCAGGTCTCGGCGCGGCAAACGGCAACAAGCGGCTCGAGACCACATCGAGCGCGCCCTCCGCCATTGCAGCCCTCGCGCATCAGTCGCCGGATGGACGGGAACTCTGGCTCGCGAACCTCACTCCGGTGATGCAGACGGTAAAGCTCAAGGGCCTGAGCGGCGCCGCGGAACTTCATCACCTGTCCGAAAGGACTTTCTCAACGCTCGCCACCACGCCCGACTTTCTGGCGCGGCCGGGCGAGCGCGTGAAGAAGCTCCCCGCCATCGAACTCGGGCCCTATGCGCTTGTCCGCATCAGGACGGCCTGACACATGATCCTGGGCTGCATCGCCGACGACTTCACCGGCGCCACCGACCTCGCCAATACACTGACCCGCCGCGGCATGCATACGGTCCAGACCATCGGCATTCCCGGCGGTGAAGCGCCAGCGGCAGATGCCGTGGTGGTGGCGCTGAAGTCGCGCACCATCCCGGCCGCGGAGGCCGTGGCGCAGTCGCTTGCCGCCTGCCGCTGGCTGCGGGCCAACGGGGCAAGACAGATCTTCTTCAAATACTGCTCCACCTTCGATTCCACCGATGAAGGCAACATCGGCCCCGTCGCCGATGCGCTGCTCGATGAGCTCGGGGCAGACTTCACCATCGCCTGCCCCGCTTTCCCGGAGAACGGCCGTACGATCTATCTCGGCCATCTTTTCGTCGGCGGCGATCTCCTCTCGGACAGTTCCATGCGCAACCACCCGCTGACACCGATGCGCGACGCCAGCCTCGTGCGCGTGCTGGGGCGGCAATCGAAGCACAAGGTCGGCCTTGTGCCCTACCGGACCGTGAAGCAGGGTGCGCCCGCCATCGCCGCCGCCTTCGAGGCCCTGCGGGCGGAGGGCATCCGGCATGCCATCGTCGACGCGGTGGAGGACAGGGACCTCGAAAACATCGGCGCGGCCTCCTCGGCCCTGCCGCTGATCACGGGCGGTTCTGGCGCCGCCATCGGCCTGCCGCAGAACTACCGCACCACACGCCTCATCCCGAAGCGCGAGGGAGCCTCGCCGCTGGCGAAGGTGGGAGGCCCCGGCATTGTCCTTTCAGGCTCCTGCTCGGCGGCAACGCTGGCCCAGGTCGAGCACTTCGCGGCGACGCATCCGGCAATCGCCATCGACCCGCGGGCGCTGGCCGATGACGAGGAAGCCACACTCGCAGGGCTGCTCGGCTGGGTGGAAGACAAGCTCAAGCGGGGGCCAGCCCTCATCTATGCCTCAGCACCGCATGAAAAGGTCGCCGAGGTCCAGGCGCAGTATGGGCGCGAGAAGGCGGGCGCCATGATCGAGCATGCGATCGCCAGGCTTGCCAGGGCACTGGCCGCGCGCGGCGTGCGCCGGTTCGTAATCGCGGGCGGAGAAACATCCGGCGCCGTCGTCTCAGCGCTTAAGGTGGACGCGCTTGAGATTGGGCCACAGATCGCGCCCGGCGTTCCGGCATGCCTCTCCTTCGGAAGCCCGCGCTATGCGCTGGCGCTGAAATCCGGCAATTTCGGCGGGCCCGGCTTCTTCCGCGAAGCTCTGGAGGCGCTTCCATGATCGAGTCCAAGGCACGCGACTTCATCTGTGAGATGGGCCGCTCCATGTTCGAACGCCGCCTGACCTTCGGCAGTTCCGGCAATATCTCCATGCGCATCGCCGACGGCTGGCTGATGACACCGACCGGCTCCTCGCTCGGGCGGCTCGAGCCCGCACGCCTGTCGAAGCTCGACGATCACGGCCGCCTCACCGGCGGCGACGAGCCAACGAAGGAAAGCTTCCTCCACCTCGCCATGTACCGCGAGCGGGCGAAGGCCGGCGCGGTGGTGCATCTTCATTCCACCCACTCCGTCGCCGTCTCCTGCCTTGACGGCATCAACCACGAGGACGTGCTGCCGCCGATCACCGCCTACTATGTGATGCGGGTGGGCAAGCTGCCGCTCATTCCCTATTTCGCGCCGGGCGACAAGGCGCTGGGCGAGGCCGTGGGCAAGGCGGCGGCGAACCACAACGCCGTGCTGCTGGCCAATCACGGGCCCGTCGTCGCCGGCACCAGCCTCACCGCGGCGGTGGACGCCATGGAAGAACTGGAGGAAACGGCGCGCCTCTACCTGCTGCTCCACGGCCGGCCCACGCGCTACCTGAGCGAGGAACAGATCGACGACCTCAAGCGCCGCTTCCCGCCTGCGGGGTGAGTGCTACCAGCTGCAGTAGCCGCCATCCGCCAGCACGATGGAGCCCGTCATGAAGCTTGCCGCGTCCGAGGCAAGGAACTGCACGACGGAGGCGATCTCGTCTGGCTGGCCGACGCGGCCCATGGGCGTCATCTCGAGCCAGGTCTTCAGCATCTCCGGGTGCTCCTTCATGCCGAAGGCTGTGAGCGGGGTTTCGATATAGGAGGGCGCCACGGCGTTGACGCGCACGCCGCGTGTTGCCCACTCGGCGGCGAGCGAGCGCGTCAGGTGGTGAACGGCGGCCTTCGAGGCATTGTAGAAGGCCTGCGGCTGCGGCTTGTTGACGATGAAGCCCGAGATCGACCCGATGTTGACGATCGAGCCCTTGCCCGTGGCCAGCATCTGCTTGCCGAAGGCGCGGCAGCACCAGAACACGGCATCGAGGTTGATGTCCATGTGCTGGCGCCAGTGATCGTCGCTGGTGTCCTCCGCCTTCACGTCGGACTTGGCGATGCCCGCATTGTTGACGAGGATGGACACGGGCCCATGCGCCGTCTCGATCTCGGCTGCGGCTTGGTCCACCGCGGCCGAGGACGTCACATCCAGCTGCTTGCCGTGAGCCTCGATGCCGAAGCCCTTCAGTTCCTTCACGCACGTCTCGATCCTGTCCGGCAGAAGCTCCGCCACGATCACCGTCGCCCCCGCTTCGCCCAGCGCCCGGGCACAGGCAGCCCCGATACCCTGTCCGCCGCCCGTCACCACCGCCACGCGGCCGTCGAGCCGCAGTTTCTCCAGATACATGCCGTCCTCCCCGATCACACAAAGAGCATGAACCTAACCAAGACTTCCCGGTGCGGCAACGTGCATCCGCTGGCGCCGGGCTTCGCCTCCCGTCATGCGAAGTGCTATGCTTTGCTGAGTGAACGTGGAGCATCTGGCCGATGGATATTCTGAAGCATTTCGTATTCGAGGACGTGGGCCGCCGGCTGGAGGACCTCGAGACGCCGGTCCCGGTGATCGACATCGATGTGGTGGAGCGGAACCTGCGGCGCTGGCAGCAACGCTGCGACGCGGCAGGCTTCGCCAACCGCCCGCACATCAAGACCCACAAGCTGGTG
>CAIYXE010000281.1 GCA_903930095.1 uncultured Hyphomicrobiales bacterium | reverse complement strand
CCCACTCGCCCGGCCCCCACAGCACCGCGATGTCCACCTCGTCGAAGTCGATCTTGTGGCCCGCGAAGGCATAGACCACTTTTACCGAAATCTCCGGATGCTCGCTGAAGAACTGCGAGAGCCGCGGGATGAGCCAGATGGTGGCAAAGGAGGGCAGCGCCGCGATGGTGAGCGCTGGCCCATGCTCGCTCTGCTGCAGGCGGCGGCAGGCGGCTGCCATGATGTCGAAGGCCTCCGCCAGCGAGCGGGCGAGTTCCTGGCCCTTGGGGGTGGGGATCGTTTGCCGGCCGAGGCGGTCAAACAGGCTGAGGCCGAACCACTGTTCCAGCTGGCGCACCTGGTGGCTCACCGCCGACTGCGTGACGTTCAGCTCCTCCGCCGCGCGCGAGAAGCTGCCCGAGCGGGCCGCGGCCTCGAAGCAGCGCAGGGCGTTGAGGGACGGCAGACGCGACACGGCGGTATGCTCCATGAGATATTCTCATGGAGTATGTGAGGGATCGTCCTTTGACACAAGTCCCCGGGCGGGGAAGTTATCGGGCGACTTCACAATGGAGAAATTCCCCAAAATGACCGCCAACGCCCGCCCCGCGCTCGTCGACTACCGCAACAATGGCAAGAGGCCCAAGCCGACGTTTTCCGCGGCCGAAATGCAGCGCCGCCAGGACGGCATCCGCGGCTGGATGAAGACCGCGAAGGTCGATGCCTGTGTGTTCACCAGCTACCACAACATCAACTACCTCTCCGATTTCCTCTACTGCTACTTCGGCCGCAAGTATGGTCTCGTCATCACGCACGCCAAGGCGACGTCGGTCTCCGCCGCGATTGACGGCGGCCAGCCGGCCCGCCGCACCTTCGGCGACAATGTGACCTACACCGACTGGTCGAAGGAGAACTACTTTGTGGCCCTCAAGGGCCTGCTCAAGGGCGCGCGGCGCGTCGGCATCGAGTTCGACCACGTCAACCTCGACTTCCGCGCCCAGCTCGCGGATGCCTTCCCGGGCGTGGAATTCGTGGACGTGGCCGCCCCTTCGATGCGGCTCCGCATGATCAAGAGCGCGGAAGAGATCAAGCACATCACCAAGATGGCGCAAATCGCCGACATCGGCGGCGCCGCCGTGGTGGAGGCCACCGCCGTCGGCGTGCCCGAGCATGAGGTGGCGCTGCATTCGACGCAGGCCATGGTGCGCGAGATCGCCAGGACATGGCCCAACGCCGAATTGCTGGACACCTGGACCTGGTTCCAGTCCGGCGTCAACACCGACGGCGCCCACAACCCCGTCACCTCGCGCAAGATCAAGCGCGGCGACATCCTGAGCCTGAACTGCTTCCCGATGGTTGCTGGCTACTACGTGGCGCTCGAGCGCACGCTGTTCGCCGAGACCGCCTCGAAGGAACATATCCGGCTGTGGGAGATCAACTGCCACGTCCATGACGAGGGCAAGAAGCTGCTGGTGCCGGGCGCCAAGTGCTCGGACGTCGCCAAGGCGCTGAACGACATCTATGCGCGCCACGACCTGTTGAAGTACCGCACCTTCGGCTATGGCCACTCCTTCGGCGTGCTGTGCCACTACTATGGCCGCGAGGGCGGGCTGGAGCTGCGCGAAGACTGCGACACGGTGCTGGAGCCCGGCATGGTGGTTTCCATGGAGCCGATGATCATGATCCCCGAGGGCCAGAAGGGTGCGGGCGGCTACCGCGAGCATGACATTCTCGTGATCACCGGGAAGGGCAACAGGAACATCACGGGCTTCCCCTATGGCCCCGAACACCTGATCGTTGGCGCAGGCCGGGGCGCGAAGCGCAAGCCGGCGGCGAAGAAGAAGGCCGCTGCCAAGAAGAAGCGCTGATCCAAAACCTGAGCGTGAAACCACGGGCCGCGCCGCATGAGGGACTTGCATCCCCGTCGTCGCGGCCTATGATATTTTCTCAAGCAGTCAAGAACATTCGCGAATGTGAGGGAACCAGGGAATGGCAAACGGCGTTTCGGCAGCTGATCCGATGGTGCGCTTCGTCAATGTGCAGAAGAGCTATGACGGCGAAACGCTGGTGGTCAAGAACCTCAACCTGGACATCGCCAAGGGCGAGTTCCTGACCATGCTGGGGCCGTCCGGCTCCGGCAAGACCACCACGCTCATGATGCTGGCGGGCTTTGAGCCCGCCACCCACGGCGAGATCTTCCTCAAGGACAAGCCGATCAACAATGTGCCTCCGCACAAGCGCGGAATCGGCATGGTGTTCCAGAACTATGCGCTGTTCCCGCACATGACCATCAACGAGAACCTCGCCTTCCCGCTGCAGGTCAGGAACATTCCCAAGGCGGAGATCGAGGAGCGGGTCGCGAAGATCCTCAAGATGGTGGAACTGCCGCAGATGGGCAACCGCCGCCCCGGCCAGCTCTCCGGCGGCCAGCAGCAGCGCATCGCCGTGGCGCGCGCACTCGTCTTCGAGCCGGACCTGGTGCTGATGGACGAGCCACTCGGCGCCCTCGACAAGCAGCTGCGCGAGCAGATGCAATACGAGATCAAGCACATTCATGAGCGGCTCGGCGTTACCATCGTCTATGTGACGCATGACCAGTCCGAGGCGCTCACCATGTCCAACCGCATCGCGGTGTTCAACGATGGCGTGGTCCAGCAGCTGTCCACCCCGGCGGATCTTTACGAACGCCCGGTGAATTCCTTCGTGGCGCAGTTCATCGGCGAGAACAACAAGCTCAAGGGAACTGTTGCGGAGATCGGCGCCGACAATGTGGCAACGGTCAAGCTGGAGACCGGCGAGATGGTCAAGGCGCTGGCCATCAACGCCAAGGAGAAGGGTGGCCGCACGCTGCTGTCGATCAGGCCGGAGCGTGTGGAGATCAACCCCACGGAGCAGTCGGCGGACGTGATCCTGAGCGGGCGCATCGCCGAGCTGATCTATCTGGGCGATCACATCCGCGCCCGTCTCGAGGTGGCCGGCCATGACGATTTCATCGTCAAGGTGCCGAACAAGGGTGGCTCGAGCGAGGTGGCCGAAGGCCGCAAGGTGAATGTCGGGTGGAAGGCGGCGGACTGCCGCGCCCTCGACTTCGTGCAATTCAGGACCTGAGACGGGCCATGGCGGCTGGGCGCGGGCTCAGGACCATCGCGTGCTGGCTGGGCGGCCTCATCCTGTCCTTTGCCCTGATCCTGCCACTGCCCGCGGGCCGCGCCCAGGTGCAAGATGTTGACCTGGCGCTGATCCTTGCCATCGACTGTTCGTTCAGCGTGGATGCCCGCGAATTCGCCCTGCAGATGGACGGTATCGGCCGCGCCTTCATGCGTGATGACGTGAAGAAGGCCATCGCCCAGGGGCACCGCCAGCGGATTGCCGTGGCAGTCGTGCAGTGGTCGGACGATCGCAACCAGATCGTGACTTTGCCCTGGACCGTCGTCGCCGGGGCAGCGGATGCCGATGCGTTGGGCCAGCTCCTCATGAACATGCCGCGGCAGCTGGCGGAGGGGGGGACCTCCATTTCATCGGCACTCGCCTTCTCCGCAGCGCTGTTCGCCACGGCTCCTTCCGCCGAGCGGCAGGTGATCGACGTCTCAACGGACGGGCGCAACAACAGCGGCCCGCCCGTGTCGCCCATGCGCGACAGGCTGGTGGGAGAAGGCATCACCATCAACGGCCTCACCATCCTCAACGAGTGGCCCACGCTCGACAGCTATTTCGAGAACAACGTGGCGGGCGGCGTTGGCTATTTCGTCATCCCTGCGAATGACTATGAGGATTACGGCGAGGCAATGTTCCGCAAGCTGCTGCGCGAGATCACCGGACCCGGCATCACGTGAGTGGCATGCTGAAGCCCGCTTTGACCGGACCTTGCGGCTTG
>CAIYXE010000280.1 GCA_903930095.1 uncultured Hyphomicrobiales bacterium | reverse complement strand
GAGAGGCGGCATCTTTCCTCGCTGTCCTTTGTCACCGCGATTTCACTGGGGCCCCGCATCATGCGTGCGGATACGGCCGCGATTGCCGCCCTGACACTGCTGCAGGCTTCGCTGGGTGACTGGGGCGCTCGTTAATGTTTGTCTTGCCGTATGATGGTCAGCCTTCTACACGGTCGAACGGAAATCTGACAGGAAGCAGCTTGTGAGCGGACCCACTCCCGACAGCCCAAAGGCACGCACGCCGATCGAGTCCAAGGCACAACTCATCGACGAGTTGGCCCTGGGATCGAAGCCGGAGGCACAATGGCGGATCGGCACCGAGCACGAGAAGTTTGCCTTCCTCACCGACACGCTGGCGCCCGTGCCCTACCATGGCGAGCGCTCCATCAAGTCATTGCTGGAAGGGCTGCGTGACCGCTTCGGCTGGTCCGGTGTCCTCGAAGGAGAGAACATCATCGCGCTGTCCGATCCGAAGGGCCTTGGCAATGTCTCGCTGGAGCCCGGCGGCCAGTTCGAACTCTCCGGCGCGCCGCTCGAGACCGTGCACGATACCTGCGAGGAGGTGCATGAGCACCTCGCCCAGGTGCGCGAGGTGGGTGACAGGCTGGGCATCGGCTTCCTCGGGCTGGGCGCATCGCCCGTCTGGAGCCGGGAGGTAACACCCGTCATGCCCAAGGGCCGCTACGGCATCATGGCGCCCTACATGGACAAGGTCGGCCACTATGGCCGGGACATGATGTTCAGGACCTGTACCGTTCAGGTGAACCTCGACTTCTCCTCCGAAGCCGACATGGTGAAGAAACTCCGTGTGTCGCTGGCGTTGCAGCCGATCGCCACGGCCCTCTTCGCCAATTCGCCCTTCCTCGATGGCAAGCCTAACGGCTTCCTGTCTTTCCGATCCGAGGTGTGGCGCGACACGGACAACCAGCGCGCCGGCATGCTGCCCTTCGCCTTCGAGGAGGGCTTCGGCTTCGAGCGCTATGTCGACTATGCACTCGATGTGCCGATGTATTTCGTGATGCGGGACGGCAAGTACGTCAACACAGCGGGCGAAAGCTTCCGCGCCTTCCTCGACGGCCGCCTGCCGCAGTTGCCCGGCGAGAAGCCGGTGATGAAGGACTGGGCCGATCATCTCACGACGATCTTCCCCGAGGTGCGGCTCAAGAAATATCTCGAGATGCGCGGGGCGGATTCAGGCCCGTGGCGCAGGCTTTGTGCGCTGCCTGCCTTCTGGGTGGGACTGCTCTATGACCAGTCCGCGCTTGATTCGGCATGGGACCTCGTGAAGGACTGGACGGCGTTGGAACGCCAGGCTTTGCGAGATGCGGTGCCGAAGCAGGCGCTTGCCGCAACGATCCGTGGACGGACCGTTCGTGACATCGCGCGCGCTGTGCTGGCCCTTTCCCGCGCCGGCCTCGAGGCGCGCGGCAAACATGGCTGCAAGGGCAAGAGCGAGGCGGCCTTCCTCGACACGCTGGACGAGACTGTGGGCAGCGGAAAGACGGCAGCGGAGAATCTTCTGGACCTCTACCACGGCAGCTGGAATGGCGACATCAGCCGGGTATTCAGGGATTTTGCCTACTAAGGGAACCAAGAAGGCGTTACTTCTTGCCCAGATTTCCCAGAATATCCCTGAACACATCCTCCACCGACGCCGTCTTGCGCCGCGCTGGCGTGGCCTTGCGTGTCGTCTTGCGTGTGTTGCGGGTGCGGGCATAGCTCGTCGTGCGGCGGCGGGGCTTGGGGCCGAATTGCTTCTTCAGCGCCGCGACGATGCCGGCGACGATGGCGCTGATCAAGGCGGCCATGAAGCCGCCGCCGGCTGAACTGGCTGCGGGCTGCGCGGCGGCCAGCGCCATGGGGCGGTTGGCCTGGGCGAGGGCTGCCACGACGGCGACGGCGGAGATGGGGGCGAGCTTTCTCAGTTCGCGCTCGGGGAGAGTGCCATCCGCCTCGCGCAGCGCCACCATGGCGCCGTTGCGGGAGCCGTAGACGTCATCAAGGATGGCGTTGCCATCGGCGATGGCCTCGGCATTGGTCAGGCCATCGGCATCCTCCAGCGGCAATGCCTGGCCACTGCTCTCGATCATGTCGAGCAGCGTCTGGAACATCTCGTCGTCTTTCGCGGCCCTTTCCTGGAGCCTCGCGGCGATGGCCGGGCAGAGCTTGCGCATGGCGCTGCGCGTCTGGTTTTCGTCGAGGTCGAGCCTGCGGGCCACGGCTGGGTAGAGGCCGCCGCCCTGGGCCTGCTCCAGCAGTGTCATCAGGCTCATCGCGATGCTCCGGCTGCACTTGCCTGGACGATCCTATAGGCCGTGGCGACGGAGGCAATGCCGAAGATGACAGCGCCGATTGCGGTGCCGGCAATGATGCCTTCCGGCCCGCCGAGTTCCGCGCCCGCCAGCGCGAAGGGAATGGTGCCGAGCGTCGCCTTGCCCCAGTTGAACCAGCTCGACAATTTCGCCCTGCCAAGGTTGTTGAAGGCGGCGTTGGCCACGAACTGCGCCCCCGCGAAGGCCCAGCTGACGCCGATGAAGGTGCAAAAGAAAACGACAATGTCCACGGTCCGGCCCGCGGCATTGAAGGCCTCCGCGATCTCATGGCGGAACACGAAGAGAAGGAGCGAGGTCGTCAGCGTGTAGATGGCAGCGAAGATCAGCCCGTCGTTCAGCGTCTGGCGCACCCGGTCATGCCGCTTCGCGCCGTAGTTCTGGCCGATGATGGGACCGACCGAGCCGGACAGCGCGAAGATGATGCCGAAGGCCACGGGAATGACGCGGCCCACGATGGCGAAGCCCGCCACCGCCTCGTCGCCGAAGGGTGCAATCTCATGCGTCATGTAGGCATTGGCGAAAGGGGTGGCGAGCT
>CAIYXE010000279.1 GCA_903930095.1 uncultured Hyphomicrobiales bacterium | reverse complement strand
GCGGCGGCAAGTGCTGCCCCGCGCCCGGCAAGCCCTGCGGCCCGCGCCTGCTCCGCCGCCCAGCCCACCAGCAGGTCACAGAAGATATAGAAGTCCTCCGCCGATTCGCGGCCCGAAAAGGCCGATGCAATCTCGACCGCGGTGGCTGGCGACAGCTTGGAGCGCTTCAAGAACTCGGCAAAGGCCTTAGCACCGCTTGACCCGATCATCTCGAGGGCGAGACCCGGACACCCGCGCGATAGCCCGGCGGCCTGCTCGATTTCAGCCTCGCCCGCACCCTCCGTGGCCTTGGCAGGAAGACCGCGAAGGACCTTGGCCGTATCTTCCATGCCCAGGCGCTGGAGCGGCAGGTGGAGACAGCGCGAGCGGATGGTGCGAAGCAACTGGCCGGGCTGGTTGCAGACGAGGAGGAACACCGCCTGTTTCGGGGGCTCCTCGATAAGCTTCAGCAAGGCGTTTGCCGAGGACTTGTTCAGCTCATCCGCCGGGTCGACCACCACGACCCGCCATGCGCCGCCTGCCGCCGTCTGCCCGAGAAAACCCTGCGCCTCACGCGCGTCATCGACTGCGATCTCCGTCTTGAGCCGCTTTCTCTTGTCATCGAGAGCACGCTGGATGACGAGCAGCCCCGGATGCCCGCCCGCCGCCACCTGGCGGAAGGCGGATGATTCCGGTGCGACATGGAGGGAGGCATGTGCCCTCGCCTGCTCCGCCGACGGCACACGGAACAGGAATTTGGCAAAACGGTAGGCCAGCGTTGCCTTGCCGATGCCGCGCGGACCCGAGATGAGCCAGGCATGGTGGAGCTTGCCCGACTGGTGCGCCTGCAGGAGGCGCGCCTCCGCCGCGCGATGGCCGGCGACATCCACCGCACGGCGCGGGTGCCATTCGACTTCGCGTGGGTCTTCCGGCTTCTCCTCCATCACAGCGCCCCGTCGAGGACGGACCAGACGTCCTGCGTCACGGCATCCACGTCCTGGGCGGCATCGATGAGGCGGCAGCGCTTCGGATTGCGGCGGAGGATCTCCAGGAACCCCTCACGCAGCTTCATGTGGAAGGCGAGGCCCTTGCGTTCATAGCGATCCTCGGCGCGAGCATCGCCGCGCTCTCTGGCGCGGGAAAGGCCAACAGCGGGATCGATGTCGAAGATCAGCGTCAGCGCCGGCCGGGTATCACCCACGATGGCGTGTTCCAGGGCGTCGATGAAGCCGGGGTCGCAGCCCCCGGCATGGCCCTGATAGGCGCGGGTCGAATCCATGAACCGGTCACAGAGCACGATCCTGCCGGCGGCAAGCGCCGGGCGGATCACCTGCTCGAGGTGCTGCTCGCGCGCGGCATAGTTCAGCAGTGCTTCCGACTTCGCCGTCCAGCGCGCCACGTCTCCCGATACCAGAAGACTGCGCACGGCCTCGGCCTCCGGCGTGCCGCCGGGCTCACGCGTGGCCAGCACGTCGCGGCCCTGCGCCGCAAGGCGCGCGGCGAGCCTTTTCACCTGCGTGGACTTGCCGGAGCCCTCGCCCCCTTCGAAGGTGATGAAGAGGCTCGCCATCTAGCTGCCGAAGATCATGATGAAGACGGAATCAAGCGCGCGTGACCACATGGAGGGTTCCGCCTCCACGGGCGAGGCGGTGACGACAGGCACGTCCGCCACCGTGATGCCGTCCACGATGAAGCGCACCTTGCCGACCTCCTTGCCCGCTTCCACAGGGGCCATCAGTGGGCCGTTGTAGGCGAGCTTCACTTCGGCCAGTTCCTGTTCCTGCGCGGTCAGTGCCACGCGCACGCTCTGGGCTGCCAGCAGCGGAACGCTCCGCTGCGTGCCGCCCCACACCCGCGCCTGGCCGACCCTGTCGCCCTTGGCATAGACATCGACGCTGCGGAACTGGCGGAAGCCCCAGTCGAGAAGGGCCTGTGCCTCCTGGCGGCGTTCATTGATGCTCTTTGTGCCCGCAATCACCATGATGAGGCGGCGCCCGTCGCGCTCGGCTGAGCCAACGAGGCCATAGCCCGCCTCCTTGGTGTAGCCGGTCTTCATGCCGTCAGCACCGGGATAGTCCTTGAGGAGCGGATTGCGGTTCTGCTGGGTGATGTCGTTCCAGGTGAATTCCGGCAGGGAATAATAGGCGTAGTAATCCGGAAACCGGGTGATGATGTGGCGCGCGAGGACGGACAGGTCACGCACGCTCATGCGGTGCTCAGGGTCCGGCAGGCCGGTGGCATTGCGGAAGGTGGCGTTGACCGCGCCCAGCTCGCGCGCACGCGCCGTCATGCGCTGCGCGAAGGCGGGCTCGCCTCCGGCGATCGCCTCGGCGATGACGATGCAGGCGTCATTGGCGGACTGCACGACCGCCCCCTTGATAAGGTCCTCGAGGCGGATCGAGGATTTGACCTCGGCGTACATGGTGGAGCCGCCCGACATTGCGCCGCCGCGCCGCCAGGCATCCTCACTGACGGTGAACGTCTGATCGAGCGTGAGCGTGCCAGCCTTCAATGCCTCGAAGACCATGATCATGGTCATGAGCTTGCTCATGCTGGCTGGAGGAACGGTCGTGTCGGCGTCTTTTGCGAACAGCACGCGCCCGGTGCGCGCATCGAGCAGGATCGCCTGCAGGGCTTTGCTCGTGAACTCCTCCTGCGCAGCGGCAGGCGGTGCCGCCCCCAGCATTGCCATGAGGCAGGCGAGAAGGCCGGCACCCAGCAGGCGCCGCAGATGGCAGGAAATGCTCATGGAGCGAAGCTAGGGGGCTTTGCTGGCGAAATCAACGCAGGGTGCGCCGCCACCGAGCCGGGAGAGCCGAATGGAGGTCTACTCCAGCGCGGCCTGGACGGCCTCGTTGCGGATCAGGCGCGCATCGCCGTAGCCTGCGGACTGGGCATCGATGAGGGCCGTTTCGGCGTCCGCCGTGCTGGAAATGGGACCGAGGCGCACCCGGTAGACGGGACCGGAGGCTCCTGAAAGCTCGATGAATTGCACGGGCCAGACGGAGGCGAAGCGGTCGCGTGCGCGGGCTGCGTTCTCACCATCCGAGAAGGACCCGATCTGGACGAAATAGGTGACTTCGGAGGCCGGGGCCTGCTCTGCCTCTGCCTCGTAGGATACCGTTTCGAACTTCGGCTGCGGGGGAGCTGTGGTCTTCTTGGGCTTCGGCGTGGCGGCCGCGATCTCCGCGGCCGGGGCCTTGCCCTTGCGGCGGTCGGCTGAGGCAATCATCTTGCGCACCGGCGTGCCGCGGTCCAGTTCCTTGTTCATGGCCACAAGGTGGGAGCCGTCGTCGTTGAGCGGGGCACGGCCGATGAACTGCACGCGGACCTCAGCCTTGCCCTTGTGCTTGAAGTCCAGGGCTTCCGCCGAGCGCTTCGACAGGTCGATGATCCGTGTGCCAACGAAGGGGCCGCGGTCATTGATGCGGACCACCACTTCGCGGCCATTCTCGAGGTTGGTGACCTTGGCGTAGCTCGGCAGCGGCAGGGTTGGATGGGCGGCGGTGAGGCGCGTCATGTCGAACCATTCGCCGTTCGAGGTCTTGCGGCGGTTGAAGGCCTCGCCGTACCAGGAGGCCATGCCCTTCTTGTCGTAGTTCGGCTGTTCCTTCGGCTCATACCAGCGGCCAGCGACCTGATAGGGCTTGCCGACATGATTGCGTCCGCCGCCCCACGGCACCGGGCCCTTGCCGGAGTAATGCGGGCTGCCTGTGCCGGCGAAGGGATCCTGCTTCGCCTGCTGCTTGCCAGACGATGAACAACTTGCGAGTGCCACGCCCATGGCGATGAGAACGACGGACTTCCTGAGGAAACTGAACATCTTGACGCTCCGCCTGCCAGGCCCGTGCCCGCACAGGAGCATGCTGGCAACCACACGAGGGCGGAAAATGCGTGGTGGAACGTAAACGTCGCGTTGGGAAAGATGGTTAACGGTTCTAATTCACCGCGGTATTGGCCTTGGCCTCCAGCCGGCCGATGTTCTGCCGGGCCTTGTCGTTGCCCTGGGCGAGCGACTGACGGTAAAGGGTCAGGGCGCGCGCGGGGTCAACCGGGGTGCCCCAGCCCATCTCGTACATGCCGCCGAGGTTGTTCAGGCCCCAGGGATCATTCTGGGCTGCGGCGCTCTCGAACAGCTTGAAGGCCCGTGCGATGTCGCGCGATACCCCTTTGCCTTCGAGGTACAGCATGCCGAGGTTGTTCTGCGCATCCGCGAGGCTGAGGTCTGCCGCCTTGCCGTACCATTCGGCGGCCTTGGCAAGGTCCGCCTCGGTTCCCCTGCCCTGCTGGTAGGCCTGGCCCAGCGCGTTCATCGCCTGCGGGTGGCCCCTGGAAGCGGCATCCTGGTAGAGCTTGAGAGCGGTGGGCAGGTCCTGCTTCAGCCCCTTTGCGCCGCGCGCAACCAGCCGTGCCAGATGGAACTGCGCCTCGACATTGCCCTGGAGTGCCGCCTGGCGGAACCAGCGCGCGGCCTCCGCCTCATCGGCCGTGACGCCGGCACCGGTCTCATAAGCCAGGCCCACCTCGAACTGGGCGTCAACATCGCCCACCCGGGCAAGCGTCAGCTGCTTGTCGAATGGCAGCTCCTTCAGCGCCTGCGGCAGCGCTGGCCCGAGTGAGCCGAGCAGGAAAACGAGTGCCAGTGCCGGGACGAGACGCATTGCGCGATCAGCCTATTCGATTCGGACGAATTTCATGGAGCGGCAGAATACGGATGCAACACAGCCCTTTACCCGCATGGTGTTGTCGTTCTGCAGCGTCATGTTCGAGCTGTAGGTGTTGCCATCGTCAGGATTGTAGATGGTGCCGGTCCAGTAGCTGTTACCCTGGGGCTTCATATTGCTCAGGATGGTGAGGCCGATGACCGGGCGCTGGCGCAGCGCCGGGTTGGGGTTTTCCTTGTCGAGGCGGGGACGGCCCTTGTCGTCACGGGGCTTCTTCAGGCCGACCACCGTGCCGCAGAGATTGGGCCCGCAGTGCGCCACCTGGACCGTGACCCGGCCGTTCTCCATGCGCCAGACGCCTGTCGGCTCGCTGGCCGCGGCAGCACCCGGAAGCGCCATCAGCCCCGCGGCCGCCCAGGCCGCGACTGCCGGCCTCCACATCACTCCGATCATCGTCGTAACCACCCTCATGCACCATATACCCTTCAAGGCCGATTGCCCGGAGGCTCTGCCAAGGCTATCCTGCCTTGCAGCATCACAGGAGATTATGATGAGTAACCTCGCCACTCTCAAGACCGCGCGCAGTCTTGAATCCGACGAATGGCAATTGCGTGTCGACCTTGCGGCAGCTTTCAGGCTCGCCGCCATCAACGACTGGCACGAGGCGGTGGCCAACCACCTGAGCCTCGCCGTTTCCGCCGATGGCAAGAAATTCCTCATGAATCCGCGCTGGAAGCATTTCTCCCGCATCAAGGCTTCGGAGCTGCTGCTGCTTGACAGCGCCGACGCCGAGACGATGAACCGCCCCGATGCACCCGACCTCACTGCATGGTCCATCCATGGGCGCATGCATGCGAAGGTGCCCCAGGCACGCTGCATCATCCATCTCCACCCGCCCTATACGACGGCGCTGGCCTCGCTCGCCAACCCGGAGATCCTGCCGGTCGACCAGAACACGGCGCGCTTTTTCAACCGGGTCGCCGTCGACACCGACTACGGCGGCATGGCCAACAGCGATGCCGAGGGTGACCGCCTGGGCGGCCTGCTCGGCAACAAGCAGATCATGATGATGGGCAACCATGGCGTCCTCGTCTGCGCATCGACGGTGGCGGAAGCCTTCGACCTCACCTATTACCTCGAGCGCGCCTGCCGCAACCTCATCCTCGCCTATTCGAGCGGCCAGCCCCTCAAGGTGATGAGCCCGGCCGTGGCCGAGAAGACCGCCCAGGAATGGGAGTCCGACCGCGATCAGTTCCACTCCCATTTCGCGGAGATGAAGGCCATCCTCGACCAGCGGGACCCATCCTACGCCGAGTGATTGAGACAACGTTGAGAAGCCCGGCGAAGGCTGCTAGATCACATCTTCGCCGGCGCCTGGAGGGGTGGCAGAGCGGTCGATTGCGGCGGTCTTGAAAACCGTTGAGGGTTCGCGCCCTCCGGGGGTTCGAATCCCTCCCCCTCCGCCACCATTTATCTATACTATTGATGTTGTTGGTTTTTTCGTGCTGCGAGCACCGCCAATTGCCTGCCAGACTTGTCGGCATCCTCACCCTGCATCGGG
>CAIYXE010000278.1 GCA_903930095.1 uncultured Hyphomicrobiales bacterium | reverse complement strand
CTTCTCGAAATCATGAAGCCGCGGGATCAGCCATTTGAGCGCCACCGTCACATAGACCTGCACGGTGAGCTCATTGTCGGCAGCGGAGGGCTTGAGCGCGCGGGTCTGCGCCTCCACCATGTCAAAGGCCTCGCGCACCGGCGGAAAATAGGTGTGGCCCGCCTGGGTCAGCTCGGCGCGGCGCGCGTCGCGGCGGAACAGCTGCACGCCAAGCCGCTGCTCGAGCGACTTGACCTGGTGGCTCACCGCCGAGCGCGTGATGCCCAGTTCACTGGCCGCGAGCCGGAAACTGCCCAGCCGGGCTGCCGCCTCAAAGGCGGTCAGGGCACGTAACGGGGGCAGGTCGCGTCTGGCCAAGATTCCTCACCACAGGGTTTCCCGTTCCTTCTACCACCATTAAATTCAGGCAGTTAAGGGGAGAAGGCCAGAAATACTGGTCTGACTGGTGAAAAAAACTGTCCTCTTCCGGAAAAAGATAGGCCATTGAAACGCCATGCTGAACCAGACGATATAGGGGTACATCCAGGAGAGCGAAACATGAGTGCTGTCGAAGACCTTTCCCGCCGCCGCGGCGGACGTGAAGCCCGCAAGGCGCTCCGTTCGCGCCCCATCCCCATGGCGGAGGCCGCCGTGCGCCCCGGCATGGAGGGCGGCCAGTACAAGCCCCTCTCCGAGCGCGACATGCAGCGCATCCATGAGACCGCGCTGACGTTGCTGGAAACCGTGGGCCTCGCTCAGGCGATCCCCACCTGCATCGAGGCCATGACGGCCAAGGGCGCCTTCCTCAATGCCCAGGGCCGCCTCTGCATTCCCCGCGCCCTGGTGGAGGATACGCTCGCCTCCTGCGCGCGCAACTTCGTGCTGCACGGGCGTGACCCGAAGCATGATATGCAGCCCTCCGGCAACAAGGTCTATTTCGGAACGGCGGGTGCCGCCGTCCACGTGGTGGAGCCCGAGACCCGCACCTACCGCGAATCGGTACTCGTCGACCTCTATGACGCGGGCCGCATCGTCGACAATTGTGACCACATCCACTTTTACCAGCGCCCGGTCACTGCGCGTGACATGATCACCGGGCACGACCTCGACATCAACACCATGTATGCCTGCCTCGCGGGCACCGAGAAGCATGTCGGCACCTCCATGGTTGAACCAGACCATGTGGATGAATGCCTGCAGATCCTGCATGTGCTGGCAGGCGGCGAGGACAAGTGGCGCGAGCGTCCCTTCGTCTCGCAGTCCAACTGCTTCGTCGTGCCACCCATGAAGTTCGCCGAAGACGCCTGCCGCTGCCTCGAAGCCGCAGCGCGCGGCGGCATGCCCGTGCTGCTGCTCTCGGCCGCCCAGGCAGGCGCCACCTCGCCCGCCGCACTTGCGGGAACGGTGGTTCAGGCCGTGTCCGAATGCCTTGCAGGCCTCGTCTATATCAACTGCGTGGTGCCGGGTGCGATTGCCATCTGGGGCCCGTGGCCCTTCGTCTCCGACCTTCGCACGGGTGCGATGTCCGGCGGTTCGGGCGAGCAGGCGCTCATCACGTCTGGCTGTGCCCAGATGGGCCATTTCTACAATCTCACCGTCGGCTCGGCGGCGGGCATGTGCGATTCGAAGCTGCCGGACATGCAGGCCGGCTACGAGAAGGGTGTGACCGCCGGCATCTCCGCCATGACCGGCATCAACATGCTCTACGAATCCGCGGGCATGCACGCTTCGCTTCTGGGATTCTGCCTTGAGAGCCTGCTGATCGACAATGACATGCTGGGCTCCATCAACCGCAACGTCCGCGGCATCGAGGTGAACGACGACACGCTGTCGCTCGAAGTGATTGCCAATGTCTGCGTCGAGGGCCCCGGCCACTATCTCGGCAATGAGCAGACGCTGGCGCTGATGCAGAAGGACTATGTCTATCCCCAGGTCGCCAACCGCATGAGCCCCAAGGAATGGAACGAGGCTGGCAAGCCCGACATCGTGGAACGTGCCGCGGCCAGGAAGCGCGAGATCCTTTCGACCTACTACCCCGACTACATCCCGCGCCACATCGACGAGCAGATCCGCGCCAAGCACGACATCAAGCTGCCGCGCAGCGTGATGGAGCCTGGCGACCCGCGCTGGGCGTGATGTTCCTTTCCCTCCCCCTTGTGGGGAGGGAAACCATATTTTGGCAGAGTGCTCTGCTAATCATCCCCCATGGAACACCCCATCCTCACCGCCATCCGCCGCGCCGGCTTCACGCCGCTCGGATGGTTCGCGCCCGCGCGCCAAGACCGCGTGCCGCACGACGCCCGCTTCGTCATCCTCATCGGCAATGCCGGGCCAGACATGTTCCGCCGCTTCGCCCGCGAGCGCGACCCGTGCCGCGATGCCATGGATGACTGGACGCGGGACGTGGTCTCCGACCTCGCCGCGGGCATCGATGCCAGAGCACTCTATCCCTTCGACATGAACCCGCCCTGGCCCTTCCTCACCTGGGCGCGGCGCGGGGGAGCGGGACATGTCTCGCCGCTGGGCCTCAACATTCACCCCACCTTTGGCCTCTGGCACGCCTACCGGGCCGCCCTGCTGTTTCCGGTTGAATTCGACATTCCGGCGCAGAGACCCGGCCCGCACCCATGCGAGGCCTGCGTGGAAAAGCCCTGCCTTTCGGCCTGTCCGGCAAATGCCTTTGACGGCGCCTCCTATGACGTGCCCGCATGCGCCAGCCACCTCGCCAGCGCGGCGGGCAGCACCTGCAAGACGCGCGGATGCCTTGCGCGCCATGCCTGCCCCGTGGGACAAGGCCATGCCTATGCCCCGGCACAGGCTGAGTTCCACATGCGGGCATTCCTCGCCGCGCGCCAGAAGGTGTGACCATGTACGACGTCATTCGCAAAAAACTTGCCCGCGGCGAAACCATCATCCTCGACGGGGGAACCGGCACGGACATTCAGCGCCGCGGCGTGCCGATGAGTTCATCCACCTGGTGCGCGGAGGCGAACGTCAGCCACCCGGAGGTGGTGCGCGCCGTGCACGAGGACTATATCAGGGCGGGGGCGGACGTCATCATCGCCAACACCTTTGCAACCTCCGCACTCCTCTTCAACGCGCTTGGCCGCGACTCGGAAATGCTGGAGATCGACCGCGCCGCAGTGGCGATCGCCAAGGCTGCGGCGAAGGGCCATCACGTTGCGGTCGCCGGTTCGATGTCCACCATGCGGCCCGTGGCGCCGGGAAGCGACCGCACGCTGAAACAGCAGGAATGGCCGGAAGCGCAGGCCCGCGCGCTGTTCCAGCGCAAGGCAGACAACCTGGCCGCTGCGGGCGCCGACTTCATCATGATGGAGATGATGCGCGACCAGGACTATTCGGTCTGGGCCAGTGAAGCGGCGATGGCCACCGGCCTTCCCGTCTGGATCGGGATCTCGGTCGAGCGGCATGGCAGCCGGCTGACCGGCTTCGGCCGCGAGGACCAGTCGCTCGACGACGTGGCGCGCGTGCTCTCCGGCCTGAAGCCGGAGGTCATCAGCATCATGCACACCTCGCCCAATGACACCGACGAGGCCATCGATATCCTGCGCAGGCACTGGAAGGGGCCCATCGGGGCCTATCCCGAGAGCGGCTACTTCAAGATGCCGGAATGGACCTTCGTCGACATCATCCCGCCGGAGGAACTCGTGAAACGATCACGGGCGTGGAAACGCCAGGGCGTTACCGCCTTCGGCGGTTGCTGCGGGCTGGGCCCCGAACACATCAAGGCATTATCGGAGGCATTCAAATCATGAAGACGGGCTCCTGCCTGTGCGGCGCCGTGTCGTTCGACGTGCACGGGCAACTGCGCCCGGTTCTGGCCTGCCACTGCATCCAGTGCCGCAAGCAGACGGGGAATTACATGTCGGCGACGGCATGCGCCGATGCAGAACTGAAGCTCACCCGCGCGGATGGCCTCAAGTGGTTCCGCTCCAGCCCGGAGGCGCAGCGCGGCTTCTGCCAGGAATGCGGTTCGGTGCTGTTCTGGAAGCAGGATGGCAGCGACACGACGTCGATTTCGGCAGGCGCCATCGACGGCGCAACGGGCGCAACGCTCGAGGGGCATATCTTCTGCGAGAGTGCGGGAGACTATTACGAGATCGCCGGAGGCTCCTACCGCAAGGAGCGGTGGTAGGCAATCATATCTCTTGACTTTATTCCTAAAATCAGCTAGGCATGTTTTCCTTAAACGTGCCTCCTGCTGATTGACATCGTGAACAATACCCCTCAGGCCCCGGACCGGGCCTCGAGATCCCTTTCGAGCTCGCCGTAGCCGGTGTAGCGGTACTCGTAGGCAAGGCCCAGCCGCTTCGCGGCGGCGATCGCCTTCTTCGCCAGCTCCTCGTCACGCGTCTGCGCCAGGAAGACGATGCGGGTGTAGTTGCCGAAGTAGAGCGGCAGCAATTCCGGGTGGCGGTCGAGCCCCAACCCCTCCCAGATCAGCTTGTCGAAGTGGCGGGCCAAATAGTCGGTGAGGAAGAAGGCCGTCACATCCTCCTCCGCGTGGCTGGCGAATTCCGCGTTGCCGGAGAAGAAGGCATAGCAATGTGGGCCCTCAAGGCGCTCGATGGCTTCCTCCGCCAGCATCCTGTCGAGCCCGCCGCCGGTGCCGCAGTCGCCGTAGAGCACGAAGATGGATTGGTAGCGGGGCTTGGCCTCCCGGATCTTCTCGCGCAGGGCCGGCACGATCTTGTCCGGCGTGTTGTGCCACTTGGCGGGAAGGCACTGCAGGTCGAAAGCGGTCCAGCGGTTGCGCTCGATCAGGTCCACGATCTCGCGGCCCAAGGCGCCACAGGCTAGGAGAAGAACCTTCCCCTGGCCTGGCTTGAATTCAAACTCGTCAGATGGCCTGAGATTGACAAGGGTCATCGCGACCCCCCGCCGCTCAGCTGGCCGCGAGCTGGTTGTGCTTGCGGGCCATGTAGCTCTTGGCGGTTTCGACCGCCACGGCCGCGTCACGGCAATAGGCGTCTGCACCGATGGCCTTGGCAAATTCCTCGTTCAGCGGCGCACCGCCGACCAGCACGATGTAGTCCTCGCGCATGCCCTTTTCCTTCATGGTGTCGATCACGACCTTCATGTAGGGCATTGTGGTGGTGAGCAGCGCCGACATTCCGAGGATGTCCGGCTTGTGCTCTTCCATGGCGGCGAGATACTTCTCGACAGGATTGTTGATGCCGAGATCGATCACCTCGAAGCCGGCACCTTCCATCATCATGCCGACGAGGTTCTTGCCGATGTCGTGGATGTCGCCCTTCACCGTGCCGATCACCATCTTGCCCTGGCGCGGCGCGCCCGTGGCGATGAGGAGCGGGCGGAGGATGAACATGCCCGCCTTCATGGAGTTGGCAGCCAGCAGCACTTCCGGAACAAAGAGGATGCCATCACGGAAGTCCACGCCGACGATGCGCATGCCCTCAACCAGCGCCTCGGTGAGCACCTTGTAGGGCGCCCAGCCGCGGCCGAGCAGGATGTGGACGGCTGCCTCGACCTCTTCCTTGAGGCCGTCATAGAGGTCGTCATGGACCTGCTGGACCAGTTCCTCGTCATTGAGGGAGTTCAGGTCGAGTTCACCATCGTCGCTCATCAGCTGTCTCCGCGGCGGAAATTCTTGATAAAACACAATAGCCGCGGGCGTGTTTTCCCTTTCGCCAGCGGGCGACGTCCCCATGCCGGAAAGCGACGGTTGAGGCAAGGGGAAAGGGCGGTTATGGGTAGTTCCTCCTTGAATGAGCCGGAATTTCAGCATGACCACCGCCTTTGACGTCGCCTCCTCCCGGGCCCAGTTCCCCGCGCTTGCCATCACCGACGAGGGCCGCCCACGCGTCTATTTCGACAATCCGGCCGGGACACAGGTGCCCCAGCAGGTGATCGGCCGCACGGTCGAGTGCCTGACCGCGCGGAACGCCAACCTGGGGGGCTATTTCCGGACGACGGTGGCGGCCGGCGAAGTCGTGGACCTGGCGCACCAGGCCTGCGCGGACTTCTACAATGCGGCGTCTGCCGCGGAGATCGTGTTCGGGCAGAACATGACCACGCTCACGCTCCACATGTCGCGCTGCCTCGGCAAGCGGTTCCGCAAGGGTGACGAGATCGTGCTCTCGCGCATGGACCATGACGCGAATGTGGCGCCCTGGCTGCTGCTGGCCGAAGACCTCGGCCTCGTGGTGCGCTGGATGGACTTCGACACCGGAACCTATGAGTTCCCCGAGGACGCGCTCACACGGGTGCTGGGCGAAAGGACCGTGCTCCTCGCCATGGGCATGGCCTCCAACTGCACCGGCACGGTGCATGACGTGAAGCGCTTCACGGCGCAGGCGAAGGCGGCGGGCGCGCTCGTCTATCTCGATGCCGTGCAGCATGCGCCCCATTATGCCATCGACGTTCAGGACCTGGGCGCCGACTTCGTGGTCTCCTCCGCCTACAAGTGGTTTGGCCCTCATCAGGGAATTCTCTGGGGGCGCGAGGACCTGCTGAAGGAAACCTTCGGCTACAAGGTGCGGCCCGCGGGCGAGGAGCCTCCGCACAAGTTCGAGACCGGCACCCTCTCGCATGAAGGCATTGCGGGAACGCTCGGCGCCATCGAATACATCGAGCAGTTCGGGACGGGCGGGACGCGGGCCAAGCGCATCGCTTCCGCCTGGGATGCAATGGCCGGGCATGAACACAGGATCACGCAGAGGCTGATCGAGGGGCTGAGGGGCTTCAGGGGGCTGACGATCCGCGGCATCACCTCCGCCAATGCCATGCACAGGCGCGTGCCGACGGTGTCCTTCACGCTCGAGGGACATCACCCGCAACAGATGGCGCAGGACTTCGCGCGGGACAACATCTTCGTCTGGTCCGGGCACAACTATGCCATCGAACCCGTTACGCGCATGGGGCTGATGGACAAGGGCGGCGTGCTGCGCGTGGGCCTTGCGCATTACAACACGGAGGCCGAGGTCGACGCCCTCCTCTCCTGCCTCACCCGGCAGATCAGGAACGGCTAGCAGGCTGGCAGTCCGGTTCGGCTTCATCGGACTGGCCGACGGTCACACGCCGGAGGCCCGAAACGGAAGACTGGCCCAGACGCGGGCAAGCGACGCCTCCGGCAGCCCGGAAGCATCGACGCGCGGCCAGTCGAGGCGGCCGAGCTCATAGTGGAGCTGGCGCTCCACGACCTCCGGCGTCGCATCAGACGCATCGCCCCGGCGCGCGGAAACCCGTGACTTGAGCACCTCCACCGGTGCCTCGAGCCAGATGCCGGCAAAATGGGCGCGGGCAACACGCGCGATTTCAGCCGCCACGCGGCGCTCGTCAGGGCGGGCGAAGACGGCGTCGAACACCACGCAGTGACCGGCCCTCAGCGCCCGCTCCGCCCTGTCGAGACAGGCAGCATAGACCGCGAAAGATGCTTCGCGGCCATAGCCTTCCGGCGGCAAAGTGTCCGTTTCGGCAATTCCCGCCAGCACCTTGCGCTCCACGTCAGAACGCACGTGAAGGGCGCCCGGCGGGGAGCCGAGGTGAGGGGCGAGGCTCGCTGCCACCGTGGTCTTGCCGGTGCCCGAGAGGCCGCCAATACAGACCAGCACGGGCGGCGCGGCCTTCAGGAAGCCGATCGAGGACCTGAACCAGTCCAGCGCCTGGCCGCGCGCCTGCATCGAATTCTTCAAGGCCAGCTCAT
Source organism: uncultured Hyphomicrobiales bacterium (assembly GCA_903930095.1). GTDB lineage: Bacteria > Pseudomonadota > Alphaproteobacteria > Rhizobiales > Aestuariivirgaceae > Aestuariivirga. Next base: position 4,109 of record CAIYXE010000278.1, on the reverse strand, counting down.
GCGCGAGGTCGGCGGTGACGAGGGCCCGCACACCTGCCCTGGTCGAAAGGAAGAGTGGCAGGAGGGCGAGGCCTGAGAGATCTTCCTCGGCCCGGCGGAGGTGAAGGTAGCGGTTCAGCACGATGTTGGCGGCGCGGCGCTCATCATGCGTCCACAGGTCCATGAGCAAGAAGGCAAGGTCATAGAGCACGTCGATGATGGCGATCTTCTCGCTGAACTCGATGGCGTCGAAGAGTTGAGGCGTCCCCTCCACCACGATGATGTTGCCCGAATGCATGTCGCCGTGGCAGCGGCGGACCAGGCCGCGCTCGCCCCTGACATTCAGCAGCGGCTTGCCGGCCTTGAGCGCGGATTCACAGAGCGCGTGAAACTCGAGCGTCTCGGCCGGGCGGAAAATGTCGGGCGAATCGATGAAGGCCGAGGAGAGCTGCGCGCCCAGACCCATCATGATGCCGGCACCACCCGCCTCACGCCGGGGCGCCTGGGCATGGGCATCGGCGGCCATGCGGGCAAGCCGCGCGGCGAGCGCCGGATCGATGTCGCCATGGGCCATTTGCCAGGAGAGCAGCGCCTGCGACGGGAAGCGGCGCATGACGAGCACGGGCTCTCCCTTCACCTCCGCCGTGCGGAGATAGAGGTCCGGTGCGAAGATGCGGTTGATGGCGAGTTCCTGGGCCAGAACCGCGCGCCGCTTTTCGGCGTCCGAGAAATCGAGATAGGGCAGCTTCACCGCCCTCTTGATCTTGAAGGCGCGGTCAGCAACGAGGAACACATGCGCCGCATGGGTTTCCATGTGCTCCACCGGTTCACCCGGATAGCCCCATGTCTCACCTCTCAGGAATGCGGCATCGAACATCGAACAAACATGCCACGCCAGGGCTCAGGGGGCCTTGACTGGCATCAATTGCCCGGTTCAGCCGTCAAGCAGCTGGCGGAGCATGTCGCGCGGGTTGTTGAGGAAGCTGCGGGTGATCCGAAAGTGCTCCGTGTCCTCGTAGTCCACACGCTCGAGGCCGTGTGCGCCCAGCTGGTAGATCCAGGCATCGGGGTAGGCCATCAGGATGGGCGAATGGGTGGCGATGACGAACTGGCTGTCAGCGGCGATCAGCTCATGCATGCGCACCAGCATGGACATCTGGCGGGTGGGCGAGAGCGCGGCCTCGGGCTCGTCGAAGATGTAGAGGCCCTTGCCGCCGAGGCGGTGTTCGAGAAGGGCGAGGAAGGATTCGCCATGGGACTGGGCATGGAGCGACTTGCCGCCATAGGCAGCGAGCGGATTGTCCTCCAGGCCTTCGAGATAAGTTGCAGCGTTGTAGTAGCTCTCCGCCCGCAGGAAGAAGCCGTCCCGCGCGCGCCGTGTTCCCCGCGTCAGCCGCAGCACGCCATGGAGGGGTGAGTGCGAGGCGAATGTTCCAAAGCGAAAGTTCTTCGAACCGCCCTCGGGGTTGAAGCCCCAGGCAACGGCGAGCGCCTCGATGAGGGTGGACTTGCCGGAGCCGTTCTCGCCGACGAGGAAGGTGACCTTTGGGTGAAAAGCGATTTTGCCAAGCCCCGCGATGGCGGGAAGGGAAAAGGGATAGAGGGCGCGGTCTTGCACGCGCTCCCACAGCAGTTCAGCCGTCAGCAGATAATGACGCGCTTCATAGGCTTTCATACGCTGGAGGGTATGGAATGCCCCCAGGAGTTGCAAGCTATCTTGTTGCCGTAGACGTCAACCCGGCTTCGCCGGGATGACGCCTCCAATCAATTGCCCCTTCGGCGCTCACGGCGGGCGGCGCCCGCGGCGGCGGTGTCGACGCCCTTGGCGAGGGCGGAGACGGGGCCGAGTTTCTGCTCGATCAGTTCGACGCTGGGGCGTGAGCCGCGGTCATAGCCTTCGAGCGACTTGCGCATGGCGGCGAGGTGCTCAGGGCTCGTGCCGCAGCAGCCGCCGATGATCTTCGCGCCGGCATCGAAGGCTATGCGGGCATAATCCGCCATGAGTTCGGGCGTGCCGGTGTAGTGGATGTGGCCGTCGACATATTGCGGGATGCCGCAATTGCCCTTGGCCACGACCGCCGCATCAGGGCGCGCCTCGGAGATGCCCAGAACGGTGGCGACGAGTTCGGAGGCGCCCACGCCGCAATTGGCGCCGATGGCGACGGGCTGCACGGGAAGGGCCGCCGTGATGGCGCCGAAGGACTTCGGCGTGATGCCCATCATGGTGCGGCCGTTGGTATCGAAGCTCATGGTGGTGACGATGGGCAGGCCTGCTGCGGCACAGCCCTCGACGGCGGCCTTGAGCTCTTCCTCCGACGACATGGTCTCGATCCAGATCACGTCCGCGCCGCCTTCCTTCAGCGCCACGGCCTGTTCGGCGAAGGCCTTGACCGCATCGTCATGGGAGAGCGCGCCGACGGGCTCCATGATCTCGCCCGTGGGGCCGACGGAGCCACCGACATAGACGGGGCGGCCCGCTGCATCAGCCTCCGCGCGGGCGTTCTTCGCGGCGGCGATGTTGAGCTCTCGCACCTGGCCTTGCGCATTGTGGAGCTTCAGGCGATGGCGGTTGCCGCCGAAGGAATTGGTGAGGACGATGTCCGCGCCTGCCTCGATGAAGCGGCGGTGCAGCGAGCGCACCCGTTCCGGATGATCGAAATTCCACATTTCCGGGGCGTCGCCCGATTCGAGACCCATCTGGAAGTAATTCGTGCCCGTGGCCCCATCGGCCAGCAGCCAGGGGCGGGTTGCGAGGGCTTCGGTAAAGGATGGGCGGGTCATGAGAGCCTCCGGGGAAACGATATAAAGAAGTCTTTATATCCCTATCCGGCCGCTTGCCAAGAGAGAAACGTCAGGCGGCCTTCGCACCGTAGAAGAGCGTTACCACGTGCTGGGCTTCCGCGAAGAACAGCCAGCGTTCCACCGCCGCCGCGAAGAGTGCGAGTGCCGCGGCCAGCAGGGCGGCAAGCGGCAGGAGAAGGGCCACGAGCATGAACAACAATGCCACAGCGAGTGCCAGCACCACGAGGCGGCGGAGCCTGGCTGCGTGCTTGCGCGCCACGGCATAGCCCATCTCCTTCTGCACATAGTTCGCGGAGGTGTGCGGCACCTCCCACTGGCTCACCTGGCCGAGGGAGCCCAGGCCCGTGGCCTGCTCGATGGTGAGGTCGCGGGGGGCGGTGTCGATCACGTGCCAGTAGGCGAGCTTGAGGCCGATCGCCACCACCAGCAGCACGCTGGCGAAATAGACGAGGAAGGCCGGAAAATTGCCGAAGACGGCCGTCAGGGCCGCGAGGAGGCAGGCCCCCGTGGCCAGCGCGAAGGCGAGATAGACGGGCACCGTGAGGCGATTGTGCCAGGCGCGGATGGTGGCGAGCGTGGAATAGATCTTGCCGGTGCAAACAACGGTGATGAGCGCCATTACCCCGCTCACCACGCCGAGGGGCGCAATGAGGCCCGGCGCCTCAACAAGGCCGGACCAGACGAGGCCGAACAATACCGCCGGAACATATGTGACGACCGCTGCCACGCCCTCCCGCGAGAGCCAGGAGGAGCGCCATTGCGAGAGGGCGCGCCAGGCGCGCTCCGGATGGCCGAGGTGGAAGGTGGAGGAAAGCAGGCCCACGGTGATGAGGCCCAGCGCGATGACCATCGCCACCAGACCGAAGGCGAGGCTTGAGGCCTGGCCGTGGTTGACGCCGACGAGGCCCAGCAGCGCCAGGAGCCCGTAGCCGGCACCGGATGCGGTGGTGAAGAGGATGACTGAATAGGCAGGATGCATGGCTAGCCCTCCAGCTTTCCGGAGTGGTCGGCCTCATTGGCGCGGGCCGAGGCCTTCTTCGGCGAGAGCACCTTGTCCGCCCACTGGAAGAGGCGGTCGAAGGCGGAGCCGTCGGGCCGGGGCAGCGCCTCGGGCGCGCTCGTCGTGGCGTCGCGGCGGGCGCGGGGCGGGAGATATTTGTTCACGGGCTTGTAGCCCATCTTGGGCAGCAGGTCATAACCGCCGCGCTCGGCGACGAGTTGGGACACCTTCGAGTTGGCGTCGCCCAGGTCGCCGAAGTGGCGCGCACCCGTGGGGCAGGCCTTGACGCAGGCGGGCTGCCTGTCCTCCGGCTCGAAATTCTCGTTGT
>CAIYXE010000277.1 GCA_903930095.1 uncultured Hyphomicrobiales bacterium | reverse complement strand
GCTTCAGGCCGGCCAGCGCCGCCACATGGGCCGAGGCGGGAAGCGCGCGCAGCCTGGCAAGCCGCTGATCCAGCACGGCGGAGCCGAGGCTCTCCGGCAGGCCGCCCACCGCAGGCACAGGCTTCGCCACGGTCTGCGGCAACTCGTTGCGGCTGGCACGGTTAAAGCCATCCGCGAAGCCCTTGAGCGAGGCGGCCGTTCCCTTGCCGCCGGCTGCGATCACCTGCTCGAAACTCTCACGCGGGAACGGCAGGGCGGCGGCACCCGCCAGCGCCCCGAGAAGGGGGGCTGAGACGACCGTGCCGCTGTCACGCGCGGCGCGCTCCATGTCGAAGGCGATGATGCGGCGCGCGGCGATGCCCGCCGCGGCGTTGACAGCCCGGGGGTCGGCGATTGATTCGCCGGGCTTCTCCTTCTCCGCCACGGCATAGGCGCGGTGGGTGGAGGTGATGAGCAACGTCCGGTCCGGTGTTGCAAGGCCGCGCAGGATGGAGCGGCCCGCCTCCATCAACTCCGCCGCGATGACGACGTCGACGTCGCCCGGTGTCGGCATCAGCGCCAGCACCGGCGCCTGGCCGCCGCGCGGCGGCAGCATCTCGATGTAGTAGAGCGTGGCGCCGGTGCGTTGCGCAACGCCGGGAACGGAGGTCGACTGCGCATGCCAGCCATTGGCCTCGGCCACGGCGACGATCCAGTCCGTCAGCACCCCGCCGCCCTGCCCGCCCATGGCAAGGATGGCGATGGTGAGCGGCTTGTCACGGCCCTGCGTGGCGTCAAACATCACGCCGCCTGCCTGCCGAAGAGGATGCGCCGCCGCTCCCGCCGCCGCTGCAGGAAGGAGATCACCATGGTGCGAATCCGGCTCTTGAAGCGCTCCCAGCCGCTTGCGTTGCGCAGCACGTCGGCGCGGTAGAAGGACGGACAGAGGACCGCGGCATCGGCCACGTCGCCGCAGTTTCCGCAGGCAACGCAGCTGTCGTCGATGGCGGCGACGGGATCATCGCGCAGCGGATCATCGAGGTGCTTGACCGTCAGCGACGGACAGCCGGAAAGGCGGATGCAGGCATGGTCACCCGTGCAGATGTCCTCGTCCACGCCGAAGCGCTGGCGCAGCACGGGCTCTCCCGCCTTCTCCGCCTTGTCCATCAGCGGCTTCACGCGGCGCTGCTTGTTCAGCATGCATTCGGAAGAGGCGACGATGATCTTGGGGCCGGGCTCATCCGTCGTCAGCGCCTCGCGCAGCGTGTCGCGCATCTTCGCCACGTCATAGGTGCGGTCGATCTGGCGCACCCATGTGGCGCCCACACCCTTCACGGCGGTGGTGATGGCGTTGTTGGTCTGGCGCTTCCTGTTCTCGGCCCGCGAGGACGGAATGTCCTGACCGCCGGTGGCGGCGGAATAATAGTTGTCGACGATCAGCATGACGCCGTCATGCTTGTTGAAGACCGCATTGCCGACGGAGGAGGACAAGCCATTGTGCCAGAAGCCGCCATCGCCCATCACCGAGATGACGCGCTTGTCCGCCTTGACGTTGAAGGCCGAGGCGGCGGCGGGCCCGAGGCCGTAGCCCATGGTGGTGGCGCCGATGTTGAAGGGCGGCAGGATCGAGAACAGGTGGCAGCCGATATCGGCTGACACATGGTGCGTGCCCAGCTCCTTCTCCACCAGCTTCATGGCCGCGAAGATCGGGCGCTCCGGGCAGCCGGTGCAGAAACCCGGCGGGCGCGGCGGCACCACGGTGGCCAGCGCCTGCACCTCCTTGCTGTTGAGCACGGGCGCGGCATCAGGAAGCGGCGGGCGGTTGCCGAGAAGGCGCGGCGCATATCGCTCGAGAAAGCCGAGGAGGCCCTTCTGGATCACCGTGGCGGTGTATTCGCCCGCCAGAGGGAAGACATCCTTGCCGGAAATGCGGGTGTTCAGGTCCCGACGGCGCAGCATGGTGTTGAGCGCCTGCTCGATGAACTCGGGCTGGCCTTCCTCCACCACCACGACGGCGGACTTGGCCCTGCAGAAGGAGATCACCTCCTCGTCCACCAGGGGATAGGTGACGTTCAGGACATAGAGCGGCACGCGGCTGTTGCCATAGGCATCCGACAGGCCGAGCTGCTGGAGTGCGCGGATCACGCCATTGTACATGCCGCCCTGCAGGATGATGCCGACATCGCCCTCGTCAGGCCCGAAGACCTCGTTGAGCTTCTGCTCGCGGATGAAATTCACCGCGGCGGGCCAGCGCTTCTCGATCTTCATCTTCTCATGGATGAAGGAGGCGGGCGGCAGCACGATGCGGTTGACGTCGCGCACCGGGTTCTCCAGCGCCTGCTTCAGCGTGTAGGCGGGCTTGCGGTTGTCCTTCGCGGTGAAGCGGCCGTGGACATGGCAGGCGCGGATCCGGACCTCGACCATGACCGGGGTGTTGGAGGCCTCCGAGAGCTCAAAGGCCTTTTCCACCGCATGCACCATGCTGGGCAGGTTGGGGCGCGGGTCCATGAGCCAGATCTGGGACTTCATGGCATAGGCGTGGCTGCGCTCCTGCATGATGGAGGAGCCTTCGCCGTAATCCTCGCCGATGATGATGACCGCACCGCCGGTGACGCCGCCCGAGGCGAGGTTGGAGAGCGCGTCGCTCGCCACATTGGTGCCCGCCGTCGACTTCCACGTCACAGCACCGCGGATCGGGTACATGACGGAGGCCGAGAGCATGGCGGCGGCGGTGGCCTCGGAGGCGGAGGATTCGAAATGGACGCCGAGTTCGGCCATGTAATCCGAGGCATCCGCCAGCACGTCCATGAGGTGGGAGATGGGCGAGCCCTGGTAGCCGCCGACATAGGACACGCCCGACTGCAGCAGCGCCTTGGTGATGGCGAGAATGCCCTCGCCGCGAAATTCCTCACCCTCGCCCAGGCGAAGGTCTTCCACTTCCCGCGCAAAGGACCGCTCTGCCATCTGACGCCTTTATATTCGAATGCATAGATCGTGCGAAATAGTGGCGGCGATCCGCCTGCATATCAAGCCATATTGCAGTGCCACCAATTGCTGCGTTGCAGCAAACAATGGATGCAGCTAAATATTTCTCCCCTTGGGGGCCAAAATGGTCTTCAATCCGGCGCCGTCAAGAAACGGCAAAGGCCAATAGGGAGGGACTGCATGATCGACATTTCCAGACGCCAGCTGCTGCAGCTGGGAGCCGCCGGGCTGCTCATGGGCAGCGGGCTGAACATCACCGCCGCGCGCGCCGAAGGCGGCACGGTGACGATTGCCTATAACGTGAACCTTCCCTCCTGGGACCCGACGACGGGACTTTCCGCCGTGAACCCGACGATCCAGGCGATCTACCGCTCGGTGTTCGACCAGTTCATCGGCCAGAAGCCGAATCTGGAGTTCCAGCCGGGCCTGCTCACCGAGTGGGGCTGGTCGGAGGACAAGAAGCAGGTGTTCATGACGGTCCGTGAGGGCGTCAAGTGGCACGACGGCTCGCCCTTCACGGCCGAGGATGTGGTGTGGTCGCTCGAGCGCGCGGGCAAAATGGACGGCGGCAACCCGATCGCCTTCATCTGGTCCAAGATCAACAATTTCAAGATCGACGGCAACAAGATCACCGCGGACGTCGTGCAGTTCGAGCCCACGCTGTTCAAGTGGATGGCCTTCCTCACGGGCTATGTGATGCCCAAGGCCTATTTCGAGAAGGTGGGCGCTGAAGGCTTCGAGGCCAAGCCCATTGGCACCGGCCCCTATATGGTGGACCAGTTCGAGCGCAACGCCTTCGTGCGCCTCAAGGCCAACCCGGATTACTGGGGCGGCAAGCCCGCCTTCGACACGGTCGTCTTCAAGTTCGTGCCGGACGCGACGAGCCGTGTGGCCGAAATCGAATCAGGCTCATCCGACGTGACCGTGGACGTGCCCTTCGAGGAATTCGACCGCCTGAAGACGAAGGACGGCTTGAGCGGCGCGGTGACGCCCGTCTCCGACATCGGCATGATCTTCCTCAACAACGACGGCCCGATGCTGGACAAGAACGTGCGCATGGCGGCTGCCATGTCGATCGACAAAAAAGCCATCGTCGACAAGCTGCTGCGCGGCTACGCCACCCCGATCAGCACACTGCAGGCCCCCGAATACACGGCCTTCGATGCGTCGATCGTGGTGGGCTACGATCCCGAAAAGGCCAAGGAGCTTCTCAAGGCATCGGGCTTCGGCCCGGACAATCCGGTGACGTTCAAGATCCAGACGACACGCGGCCTGAAGCCCAAGGATTACGAGATGATCCAGGCCATCGTCGGCATGTGGCGCAAGGTGGGCATCGAGGCCGAGATCGAGGTCTATGAAATCGCCAAGCACTACGAACTGCGCGCCGCAGACCAGCTGGCGCCTGCCGCCTTCTACAACTGGGGCAACGCCATCGGTGACCCGACAACCTCCACGGGCTTTGCCATGTTCGGGCCGAGCCCGCACTCGGTGTGGAACACGGACGACCTCGACGGCATGATCGGCCCGCTGTGGGGCGAGGCCGACGAGGCCAAGCGCATCGAGGGCTGGAAGGCCGTCGACAAGTACATCGCCGAGAACGCCTTTGTGATCCCGCTGGTCCAGTACCAGCAGCCGATCGTGTTCAAGAACACCATCAAGGTGACGCCCAATGTGGCGGGCTCGCCCGAGCCGGCGCAGATGTCGCCCGCCTGACGCTGACCCCGAGGCCCGGCTCCGGCCGGGCCTCGATTTTCCGGTCAAGGAATTTTATCCTTGACTTTTATTCCTAACACATGCTAAGACTGCGGCCATGCTGATGACCCTCACATCGCCGCTCGCAGGCCGCCACATGCCCTTCAGCCTCATCCTGTCGCGCGCGCTTACCGCCCTCCTCACCCTCATCGGCGTGATGGTGGTGGTCTTCGTGCTGGTGCGCGTCGTTCCAGGCGACCCGATCGCCATGATGATCGCGCCTGGCGCGTCGGAGGCCGACATCGCGGCGCTGCGCGCGCTCTATGGCCTTGACCTGCCGATCTGGCAGCAGTTCTGGGTATGGTTCAAGCAGATGCTGGGCGGCGACCTTGGCACCTCGATCTCGATGAAGCAGAACGTGCTGACCATCATCGCCGACCGGCTTCCGGCCACCATCGAACTCGCCCTGCTGGCGCTTGCCATCGCGGTTCTGCTGGGGGGCACGATCGCGCTCGTCTCCACCGCCTGGCGCGGCACATGGGTCGAAAGCCTGATCGACAACATCAACGGCATCATGCTGGCCGTGCCCGACTTCATCTGGGCGCTGACCTTCGTGCTGGTGCTGGGCGTGCTGGTGCCGCTGCTGCCGATCTCGGGCCGCAGCGACCCGACCATCGACCACGGCCTCATGACGCAATTCTTCGTCCTCGAGGGGTTGCTGCGCGGCAAGTTCGCCTTCGTGGGGGATGTGCTGAGGCACATGATCATGCCGGCCTTTGCCATCGGCCTGCCGCTGGCCGCGGTGATCGGCCGCGTGCTCAAGAACACCATGATGGACGTGATGGTGCAGGACTACATCGTGCTCGCGCGCATCAAGGGACTTTCCAGCTGGCGCATCCTGCTGCAGGAGGCGTTGCGCAATGCCGCCGTTCCGGCACTGGCGCTGACCGGCGTGCAATTCACCTTCCTGATCGGCGGTACGGTGATCACCGAGCGGATCTTCTCCTATCCCGGCATCGGCAACCTCGCCATCGATGCCGTGATCAACCGCGACCTGCCGCTGATTCAGGGGCTGGTGCTGACATTCGGCGTCATCTTCATCGCGGTCAACATGCTGGTCGACGCGCTGACCGCGTGGCTGAACCCGAGGCTGCGCCATGCCTAGGGACCTCCGCATCTGGCTGGGCGGCGGCTTCATCCTGCTGCTGCTGGCCATCGCACTGCTCGCGCCGCTGATTGCTCCCTTCGATCCGCTGGAACAGGATCTGATGGCCGCCACCGCCGCACCCGGACAGGAGCCCGGGCGCTGGCTCGGCACCGACAGCCTCGGGCGCGACCTGCTCTCACGCATGATCTATGCGACGCGGATCGCGCTGACGGTTGCCTTCGTGGCGGCCACACTGGCTTGCATTCTCGGAACAGCGCTGGGACTGCTTGCGGGCTATTTCGGCGGCTGGACCGATGCCGTCATCTCCCGCCTCATCGACATCTGGATGGCGTTCCCGCCGGTGCTGCTGTCCATCCTGCTCGTCGCCGTGCTGGGATCGGGGCTGCACTCGGTGATCGTGGCCATTGTGGTGATTGACTGGACGCGCTTTGCCCGCGTGGTGCGGGCCGAGACGCTGCAGCAGGCGCGGCTGGAATATGCGGAGGCCGCGACGGCGCTGGGCATGGGGCGGATGGCGGTGCTGTTCCGCGAGATCCTGCCCAATGTGCTGCCCGTCGTGCTCGTTCTCTTGTCGCTGGAGATGGGGATCGCGGTGATCGTGGAGGCGATCCTGTCCTTCGTCGGGCTGTCGGTATCGACGGACACCCCGACCTGGGGCGGCATGATCGCGGAGGGACGCCAGATCATTTACCAGGCGTGGTGGGTGCTGGTCT
>CAIYXE010000276.1 GCA_903930095.1 uncultured Hyphomicrobiales bacterium | reverse complement strand
TGTCAATCGTGAGACACTCAGGTAAATTGCAGATCGATTTGACACCCAAGATTGAAAACCCTCCGGAAATGATTCACAAGACGCCCGCTTCATTCTCGAGCCCAGGATTTGCGGCCAGACGCGCTGAGCTTCCAATCTCCGCTCGCCTTCCTTGCGAGGACCATAACTATCGAATAGGTTGAAAAACACACTCATTCACAAACTCAAGCGGCGCGGATCCAAGGCTGGGGGGAATTGGCAGGCATGAACAGAGACGCAGTCCTTGTGACGGGGTCCCGTGGCCTCATTGGCGGCGCGGTACAGACCCTTCTGGAAGAGAGGGGCACGCGGGTCATCCCCATTGACCTTTCTCCACGCGCCGAAGACGGCCGGCAAACCGTTGAGTGCGACATTACCGACATTCACCGGCTGCACGCGATCGTTGCTGGACAGCATGTCGGCGGGATCATCCATTGTGGTGCATACTCCGGGCCGATGGTTGCACGTGATAATCCCTACGCCGTCGTTCGGGTGAATGTCGTTGGAACAGCCAACATTCTTGAAATCGCACGCATCCACAATATCAAGCGCATGGTTTTCTGCTCATCCACGAGCGCATATGGAAGCACCCCACCGGGGCTGGTTCCCGAAGACGTGACGCTGTCGCCGTCGAGCGTCTACGGAGCGAGCAAGGTTGCGGGCGAGCAACTCGTCACCGCCTACAGCAAGCAGCACGGGGTCGATGGCGTCAGCCTAAGGCTGTCCTGGGTTTTTGGGCCAAACCGGACGACCGACTGCCTGATAAGGACGCTGATCCAGGACGCATTGGCCGGACGTCTGACGCGTCAGCCTTTTGGACGCAGTTTCCATCGCCAGTACATCCACGTCGATGATGCAGCGCGCGCGCTCGTCGCGGCATTGGACCGGCCCCGCCTGCCGCGCCACGCCTACACGGTGACGGGTGGCACCTATCATACGCTGGCCGAGATCGGCGATGTGGTGCGCCGTATCTTTCCCGGGGCCGACATCACCTTCGGCGAAGGCCCCGATCCGGTTGACGATGTGCAGTCCCAGTTCGACATATCAGCCGCGGCGCGCGACCTTGACTTCAGGCCATCCGTTGGACTGGAAGAGGGCATGCGCTCTTATGCGGAATACCTCAAAAGCCGCAGCAAGACCTGAAATTCCCATGGCCATCCAAGGGTTGCGCGTTACGTGGCGTTCAGACTACTGTCTCGCCCATGCAGGAACACCATAAGCGTGAATGTTTCCTGGACATGCCAGGGGGGAAGTCGGCCGGATGCAGGTGGCAGTCAGTATTCGCAACGCCGTAAAGCGTTATGGCGCGACAACGGCACTTGATGGCGTCTCCCTCGACATCTCGGACAACGCTTTCTTCACCCTCCTCGGCCCGTCGGGATGTGGAAAGACCACGCTCCTGAGGATGATTGCCGGGTTTGAGGAAATCACTGAGGGAGAAATTCTTCTCTTCGGTCAGAATATCGCAGCACTTGAGCCCCACCTGCGGCCGGTAAACACGGTTTTCCAGAACTACGCTTTGTTTCCGCACATGTCGGTCATCGACAATGTCGCATTCGGACTGAAGATGAAGGGTGTCGACACAGTGTCCCGCCGCACGCGCGCCGGGCGCATGCTTGAACTCGTTCATCTTTCCTCTCTGGCCGATCGTCTCCCCTCGCAGCTTTCCGGCGGACAGCAGCAGCGCGTGGCGCTGGCGCGCGCGCTTGCGCCGGAGCCAAGGGTGCTGCTTCTGGACGAACCGCTGTCGGCGCTGGACCTGAAGCTGCGCCAGGCAATGCGCGTGGAACTCAAGCAGTTGCAGGAGGAAACCGGCATCACATTCCTGTTCGTTACACACGATCAGGAAGAAGCACTGACGATGTCGGACAGGATCGCCGTGATGTCTCACGGGCGCGTCCAGCAGGTGGGCACCGGGCGCGAGATCTACGAGACTCCGCATAATCGCTTCGTTGCAGAGTTCATTGGCGAGACGAACCTGATCGATGTCGAGGTCACGCATGCAGCGGGCGGCAGGGCTGATGTCCTCCTTCCCTCGGGCCAGACGTTGAGTTGTTCGTCCGCAACGGCCGCTACCGGCCGGCATGCACTGTCGATCAGGCCCGAGCGGGTCACCATTTCACCCGATGGTGAGCTTTCAGCCATCGTCCAGCGCGTTGTCTACCTGGGCTGCGACCTGCAGCTACTCACCCAGCTGGACGGCGGCAGTGAATTCGCCGTGCGCGTCCAGAATGCCTCCCGCACCAAAGTGCCGGAACCTGGAACGCAGATCAGGCTGAAGCTAGAGGAAGGCGCAGCGCGCCTGTTGGCGGACTGATGGCGATCCGGATCCAAGGCGCCGCAAGCAGCGCGGCAAACTACTCCGGCATCGTCCGGCAACTCCTTTTCCCGACATGGGCGGTGATCGGGATACTGCTCCTGCTGCCTGTTCTCCTGATGGTGGTCTACTCCTTTCTGACCAAGGAGTTCCGTGGCGGAGTGGAGTGGACCTTCACACTGGCGGCCTATGACCAGTTCTTCCTCGCCCGGGGTCTGTTCGGTGACGAGCCGCCCAAGATCGAATGGACCTACATCGAGATCTTCTGGCGTTCCATCTGGCAGGCGGCACTCGCAACCCTGGCCTGCCTGCTGATCGGCTTTCCGACCGCATGGTTCATCGCCACACGGCCCGCGCGGAGCCGCACGATGTGGCTCTTCCTGATCACGATTCCCTACTGGGTGAACCTGCTGATCCGCACTGTCAGCCTGCGCTTCATCCTGCGTGACAATGGCCCGCTGAACGAAGCACTCCTCGCCATCGGCATCATCAGTGAGCCGCTGCCGATCCTCAATTCAAACCTCGCCGTCCAGATCGGCCTTTTCTACTCCTACCTCCCGTTCATGGTTCTGCCGATCTACGCCGCAGTGGAACGCTTCGACTTTGCCTTGGCAGAAGCCGCCGCCGACCTCTACGCCAACCGCTGGCAAGCGCTCATGCAGATCGTTCTGCCTGTTGTGCGCCCCGGCATCGTTGCAGGATCCATCCTGGTTTTCATTCCTGCCTTGGGGGCCTTCCTTGCACCCGATCTGCTGGGCGGGGCCAAGAACTTCATGATCGGCTCGCTGATCGATGAGCAATTTCGCGGCAGCCAGGGCAACTGGCCCTTCGGCGCCGCCGTTGCAGTGGTGCTGATGACGCTCGTGCTGATCGTGCTGCTTGTGCAGGCGCGCGCCGCCACAAGGCAGTCGGCATGAAGGGCGTTCGCCACTACCCGGGGTTTCTGGCAGTCACGATCCTGTGCCTGACCATCCTCTATGTGCCACTCATCGTCGTGGCGATCTACAGTTTCAATGCATCCACCTCCATCACCTCCTGGGGTGGTTTTTCCTTTCGATGGTATGCCGACGTCTTCACGGGACCCGAGGCAGAGCGCTTTGGGCTAGCCACCCGGAATTCTCTGATGATCGCATTCATCGCAGCAACAGTAGCCACCGCAATCGCGACAGCCGCGGCACTTGCCATGATCCGGGGCGGCCGATTCAGGGGAAGGCAAGCCACCTATGCCCTGATCAACCTGCCATTGATGGTGCCCGAAATCGTGGTGGCCGTGGCAACCCTGATCTTTTTCACGACGATCGGCCTGAAAACAGGCCTCCTGACCATCCTTCTCGCTCACATCACCTTCTGCATTCCATTTGCCTATCTTCCCATCGCCGCCCGGATGAGCGGCATCGAGGCAAGCTACGAGCAGGCCGCGCGAGACCTCTACGCCACGCGGTGGCAGGCATTTCGCCTGATCCTGCTGCCCCTGCTCGGTCCGGGGCTGGTGTCGGGCTGGCTGCTGGCCTTCATCATCTCCCTTGACGATTTCATCATCACGAACTTTGTTAAGGGTGCTGGAGTGGAAACACTCCCGACAGCGATTTTCGGATCGGTCAAGCAGGGGATCAAGCCAAACATCATGGCGATCTCGACCCTCATGCTTGCCGTGTCCGTCCTGTTCGTCAGTCTCAGTTATCTGATCAACCGCCGCGGCCGGAGCGCCGCATAAAACACAGGGAGTAACTCATGAAACGCCTACTTGCCGCAACCGTCCTCGTGGCTGCGCTCACCTCTTTCCAGTCCGCCCCCGGCATGGCCGAGGGAACACTCAAGGTCTATCACTGGTTCGAGTACATCCCGCAGGAACTGGTCGACAAATTCGAGGCCGAGACCGGGATCGACGTCACCATCGACACCTATGACAGCAACGAGGCGATGCTTGCCAGCCTGAAGGCCGGCAAGCTGGGCGAATACGACGTTGCAGTGCCCGGCGACTACATGGTCGAGATCATGCGGGGCGAAGGGCTGCTGGACAGCTACACCCCCGAAGAGATGCCCAATTTCGGCAACATCGCACCGCAGTGGATGGATGTGCCCTTCGACCCCGGCCGCAAGCATTCGATCCCCTACCAGTGGGGTTCAACCGCTTTCTCGGTGAACCGCGATGTCTTCAAGGGTGACATCTCCACGCTCGGAATCATCTTCAACCCTCCGGACGAGTTGAAGGGAAAGATCAACGTGCTGGACAGCCAGGGGGAGGTGCTGGCGCTGGGGTCGATATATCTGGGCATTCCACAGTGCACCCAGGACCGTGAGCAACTGAAGGCGCTGAACGACATGTTGCTGGCCGCGAAGCCGCACTGGGCGTCCTTTGGATCCGATACCGCGAAGGATGTACTCGTCTCCGGCGATGCGGCGGCGGGCATGATCTACAACGGCTTCTCCGCCAAGGCTCGGGCGGAAGGTGCGAATGTCGAATACGCATTCCCGAAGGAAGGCTTCGTGGTCTGGATGGACAACATGGTGCTGCTCAAGGACGCCCCGAACCGTGCAAATGCGCTGAAATTCATGAACTTCCTGCTTGACCCGAAGAATGCGGCGGCTGTGACGAACTATGCTGCCTACAACGCGGGCGTCACGGGCGCGGAGGCGTTTCTCAACGATGCCATCCGCAACTCCCCTGAGAACAACCCACCGGCAGGGCAGAAGTCCGAATTCATCAAGGCGTGCGATCAGGAGACGCAGAAGCTCTATGACGCGATCTGGACCAATCTGAAGAAGTGAGCGAATGGGTTCGCCCAATGGGCGAACCCCTCCTGCCGGTCCTGGGCGTGACCCTGAGGACGAAAGAAGACATCCGGGTAGCGAAACTGCGGGCCGGCGAATTGGAGTTTTTGGTCATGGCCCTGGAAGAAATCGACACGCTCGTCATCGGTGCTGGGCAGGCTGGCATTGCGGCGAGCGAACATCTCGGGCGCGCAGGCATTCCGCATGTCGTGCTGGAGCGTGCGCGCATCGCAGAGCGCTGGCGCTCCGAACGCTGGGACTCGCTGGTAACGAACGGACCGGTTTGGCACGACCGCTTCCCCGGTCTGGAGTTTCCCGCAACGGCTCCGGATGGCTTTGCTCCGAAGGAAGAGGTTGTTGACTATCTGACTGCCTACGCCAGGATGATTGCCGCGCCGGTCCGGACCGGCGTTGCCGTGCATCGGATTTCACGCCAGCCGGGCCGGTCTGGCTTTCTTGCCGAAACCTCGGCGGGGGACTTTCACGCCAGGAATGTCATCGTGGCGACGGGTCCATTCCAGAAGCCCGTCATACCCGATCTCGTTCCGGAGGATGCCGGGGTTATCCAGATGCACTCCGCATCCTATCGAAACCCGGCCCAGCTTCCGCCTGGCGCTGTGCTTGTCATTGGTGCGGGGTCCTCCGGCGTGCAGATTGCAGAGGAGTTACTGGCTGCAGGCCGCCGTGTGTTCCTGTCGGTGGGGCCACATGACCGGCCGCCCCGGAGCTATCGCGGGCGCGATTTCGTTTGGTGGCTTGGCGTTCTCGGCAAGTGGGACGCCGCCGCCCCCAATCCCGGCACCGAGCACGTGACCATCGCCGTCAGTGGTTCCAGGGGCGGGCACACGATCGACTTCCGGCAACTAGCCGCCGACGGGATGACGCTGCTCGGCCGGGCGGAGGGTTTTGGTGAGGGCGTGATGCGCTTCGCGCCCGACCTTTCCCCGACGATAGAAAGGGGCGATGCCAGTTACCTGTCCCTTCTGGACGAAGCGGATGCCTATGTGGCGAGGTTTGGCCTTGACCTGCCGCCAGAACCGGAGGCCCGGCAATTCAGACCCGACCCGGACTGCATGACACGGCCGATACTGTCTCTTGATGTCGCCCGTGAAGGGATTGGCACGATCATTTGGGCAACCGGCTATGTGCAGGACTATTCATGGATAAGCCTCGATGCCTTTGACGGGCGCGGCCGGCCGCGGCATCAGCGTGGTGCGTCTATCGAGCCCGGGCTCTATTTCCTCGGACTGCCCTGGCAATCGCGCCGGGGATCATCCTTTCTCTGGGGCGTCTGGCACGACGCACGGCACATCGCTGACCTGATCGCGATCCAGCATGCATATCACATCCATAGACCGGCCAAGGTCATCTGACGGCACACAAGGAACCGGGAACAGAGATATAACCAACTCGCGTGGCAAACGACGAGTGAAGGCTGGGACTCTCCGGGGTGCTCAGGCCAGTTTCAGCACCACACGGCCGACGATCCGCCCTTGGCGCATGTCTTCCAGGATGGCGTTGATCCTTTCAAGCGGTTCTGTGCGGATCGTGGCCTTGACGAGTCCATTTGCAGCGAATGCCACGGCCTCGTTCAGATCAAGCCGGGTGCCGACATTCGATCCGCGAATTGACAATTCCCAGTTGGTGATGGCGGAGATCGAGGCGCGTATCTCATCCGACTTTCCGCCGGGAAGTCCGATATAGGCGACGGTTCCACCCGGCCGAAGCATGAGGATTGCCTGTTCGAAAGCCTTTGTGGCCACCGCAGTCACCACCGCAGCGTGAGCGCCGCCGAGAGTATCCTGTATGATCGCCACAGGGTCTGCGTCGGCTCCATTGACCGTGATTTCCGCCCCCAGCGATTTCGCAAGTTCCAGTTTCTCTGCCGAGACATCGACCGCGGCGACCCGCAGGCCCATGGCGCGGGCATATTGCACGGCAATATGGCCAAGACCGCCGATGCCGACAATTGCAACCCATTGGCCAGGACGGGCACCCGTGCGCTTCAGGCCACGATAAGTGGTTACACCCGCGCACAGGATGGGAGCCATGGCATAGGGGTCAGTTCCAGCAGGCAGCCGCCCGACGAAGGCCGCAGGAGCAATCATGTACTCGGCGTAACCGCCCGGCTTGGTATAGCCTGTTGCCTCACCCGACTTGCAGATCGTCTCCATGCCGGCGAAGCAGAACTCGCACTGCCCGCAGGAAGAGTACATCCACGGCACACCCACGTCGTCGCCCGCGCTGAAGCCGGTTACCCCAGGACCGGCTTTGGCAACCTTGCCCGCGACTTCATGGCCAGGAATCAGGGGAATGACCGGCGGTGGAGTCCAGTCGCCGTCAACCGCGTGAAGGTCGCTGTGGCATACACCACAGGCGGTCACCTTGATCAGCAACTCTCCGTGCCCAGGTTCGGGAATGGGCACCTGCTCGATCGCGAGCGGCGTTCTCAAGGCATGAAGCACGGCGGCTTTCATTGTCTGTGGCATGGACCTGATCTCGTTTGTCATTCAAGTGACCATGAATTTCCACTGCACATGATCAACCAATATCCTGCACTCGCCTTGTTGGCGGTGGCAAGTGCCGGAAATGTGCTTGTCCCCTGCGCGAACCGTTCGCCGTCATTCTCGCTCTGGTCACACTTGCCAAGGCCGGGCGCTATCTCGTCCTTATCGCCCCTCATGAGGCCTGGATTGGCGAGACGCCGTAACGCACCAACACGCGAGCGCAGTTCTGAAAGGGTGCGGATGCGGCTTGGCCATGGCGCGCCCGATCTGATAGGCTGTGCCAATGTCGTCGGCAGATATCCGCAGGCAGAGCGCCAGCATCATCCGCGGCCTCCAGTATTTCGAGGCTGTGGCACGTCACCAGTCCGTGAAGGCTGCGGCAGAGGAACTGGGCGTGTCGCAGAGCGCTGTCAGCCACCAGATCCGGGAACTGGCCAGGGTTCTGGGGGAGCAGTTGCTGATCAGGTCCGGCCGCGGCATCGCTGTCTCTCCCATGGGACAACTGCTGGCGGAGCGGCTGTCCTCGGCCTTCTCCAGCCTGCAGGCCTCGCTCGAGGAGATCGTTGGCGGCGAAAGCAGGCAGCTGCTGCGGCTGGCGGTGTGCAGCAGCTTCGGGCCGGGCTGGCTGGTGCCGCGCCTCCCCAGCTTCGTCGAGGCCAATCCCGGGATCGATCTTCAACTGCAGCTCTATGCGCAGGATCCCCAGCTCAGCCACCAGGTGGCGGACGCGATCTTCTCGGCGCTTCCGGTGACGCCGGGCTTCTCGGCCATCCACGTGCTCGACGAGATGCTCGTGGCCGTGCATGCGCCGGGGCCGCAGAAGGGCAGACACCGGATGATCACAACCGAGCTCGAGCCGCAGAAGCCGGGGCAGGACTGGCTCGACTATTGCGCCCAGGCGGGACTGGGGCGTGAGACCGTGCAGCAAGGTGCATGGCTACGCTCGACCCACTACTTGCTGGCGCTCGAGATGGCGCGGGCGGGCATGGGTGCTGCACTCGTTCCCGACTTCCTCGCAAAGTCCCACATCGAGGATGGGACACTAGCCTGCCTCGATCGCACGCGCATACCCTCCGGCCGGGTCTACCGGCTGTGTTTCAAGCAGTCGCGCGGGCGGGAGAAAGGTATCTTGGCACTGGTGAAGTGGCTGCGGGCCGAACTTTCGCCGGATCGAGGGCTCAGTCCAGCTGTTTTGGCTACAAGCTAGTCAATTGTAATCAAAGAATAATCACTTCTTGTCCAAATCTTTCTCACATGAATCATGAAGAAATCTCAACAATCCTCTGCAATGCTCATTTGACCGGGACCCGCGTTCCCGCTCTGATTGCGGCACCATCCACCATGCTGAGGGCTTCAAGAGAACCATGCAGAGGCGGACCCTTCTCTTCACGGCGGCGGCCGCCCTCCTCCCTTCTGGCCCGCGGCATGGCCTTGCGCAGCGCGTCGAAAAATATGCCGAGCAGCTGGAGAATGGTGAGTTCAACTGGTTTCCCGAACGATCGCCGGCAGGCCCAATCCTGATCATCGTATCGATTCCGGACCAGCTGGTGCATGTCTACCGGAACGGCGTCCGCATTGCGGCATCAACCTGCTCAACAGGCAAGCCCGGCCACCGCACGCCGACGGGCGTGTTCAAGATTCTGCAGAAGGACAAGCATCACCGCTCCTCGACCTACAGCAATGCGCCAATGCCCAACATGAACCGGCTCACCTGGTCGGGGATCGCGCTGCATGCAGGGAACCTTCCGGGCTATCCCGCCTCGCATGGCTGCGTAAGGCTGCCCATGCAATTCTCGGAACTGCTGTTCGGCATCACCCGGACGGGGATGACGGTGGTGATCGCGGATGACCGCTCGCAACCTTCTTCGGTGACCCACCCTGGCCTTGTGCTCGGCGACTATGCGCGCCACGAATTCGCGGCAGTCGACGTCGCCCTCAAGAAGTCCCAGTACAGCGAGGGACACACCGAAAGACGGCCGCACACGAGCGTCGTGGTCAGCGGCGCCGAGAGCAAGATGACCGTGCTCGCCGATGGCGATGCTGTGGCCGAAGGCAAGGTTACGATCAGCGGACAGGCGCCGCTGCCGGAGAGCGTGCACACGCTGGCCGGCACAGACCAGGACGAGGGCGGCCTTCGCTGGACCTCTACCGGCTATGGCAAGTCCGACCGTGAGGACCTCGCGCGCGAACTGCGCCGCATCAAGGCGGAGCCTCAGGTGCGTGAGGCGATGCGCAGGCGAATGCACCAGGGCATGACGGTCGTAACCACAAATGCGCCCTCCAGGGCGGAGCAACGCAGCGGCAAGGACTTCGTGGTCATCGATGGAATCTACTGATCGAAAGGAAACGGCATGACGATTTTTCGGGGCTTACTGACCGTACTTGCGATGCTTCTGGCCACGCTGCCAGCGACCATGGCCGCGGCCGACACGACGACGGTGCGCTTCCGCGCCGGCGACGACAATGCGAGCTATTCAGGCCGCATCCGCGGCGATGAAACGGCGCGCTTCCTCATCGACGCGCGCGGCGGGCAGCGCATGCAGGTGTCGCTCCGCGCCGACAATCCGCAGTCCTATTTCAACGTGCTGCCTCCCGGTTCGCGCGAGGCGCTGTTCATCGGATCGAGTGAGGGCGACCGGTTCAGCGGCACGCTGCCGCAGACCGGACGCTATGTCGTCGAGGTCTACCTGATGCGCGCGGCGGCGCGGCGCAGCGAGACCTCCGGCTTCACGCTCCATGTCGCAATTCCCGCAGGCGGCGGGCAAGCGACGGGTGATGAATATGCAGACGGTGATGCGGGCGGACCGGACAGCTGGGTGGTGGCCGGCGTGCCGGCAGGCGATCGCCTCAACGTGCGCGCCTCGCCCTCGGCCAATGCCGAAATCGCCGGCCGCCTGCGCAATGGCGACGTGGTGCGCAACCTCGGCTGCCGCAGCATCGGCAAAGCGCGCTGGTGCCGCATATCGGCACGAGGCGAAAGCGGTGTCCATGGCTGGACCAACGGCCGCTTCCTGAGCGAAAGCGGCGACAGGGGTCACGAGACGCACGAGGTGGAGGACGGCGAGATCCGCGACACCAAGTGCAAGGACAGCCCGCGCGACTGCATCCGCAAGGCGGAAAACAAGTGCAACGGCAGCTTCCGCACCATACACAGCGAAAGCCATGCGGGCGGGCTCATCGACGACAAGCTGCCGGGTCCCGTCACCTGGTACTATCTGGAATACCAGTGCGGATACTCCGACGGCCGCATGCCGCAGTTCCCCTTCCGCGGCGCGCACTATGAGCAGGAATACGAACCCGAGGAGGACTTCTCCGGCCATCTGAGCGCCAGCCGCGCCGTCAATGAGGGCCAGATGCGCGACGCATGCAGGACGGCGGCCGCGCTCGCCTTCGGGCAGCGCTCCAAGCATGTGCTCGTACTGCCTGTCGAACGGACCGGGGATGGCTATGCCGTGTTCGGGCAATATCCCGAGAACGGTCCCGACGTCACCACCTTCACCTGCACATTCAAAAGGTCGGGCGAGTTCAAGCACGTCCGCCGAAGCTGACCTAAACGCCATTGAAGGGAACAAACCCATGTTGAGACCAATCCTGCGCGCTGTTCTGCTGCTTGGCATTCTCGCAGCGCCTGCACTCGCTGCCGACGAGGTGGTACGCGAGCGCATGTCATTTGCGGCCGGCGCCACCAGCGCCACTGTCGAGAGCACCGTCAAGGGCTATGGCTCGCATGAGTATCTCGTGGGCGCCGCTGCCGGACAGGTCATGACTGTCAAGCTCGATGCCCGGAACAAGAGCACCTACTTCAACGTCTGGGCGCCGGGAAAGACGCCGGGCCAGGACGAGGCACTCTTCGTGGGGGCGACCTCGGGCGACGTGTTCTCGGACAAGCTCGCAGAGACAGGCGATTACATGGTGCAGGTCTATCTCTACCGCAATGCTGCGCGTCGCAACGAGACTTCCGGCTTCCGCCTGACGGTCGAAGTGATGAACGGCGCGGCCGCCTCCCAGGGCGGCGGGGATTTCGCGGATGGACTGATGGGCGGCCCGGATTTCTGGGAGGTCAGCGGGCTCACTGCAGGCAGGACGGTCAACATGCGCAGCGATGCCTCACGCACGGCGGCGGTGGTCGAGAAGCTGGCCATGGGCACGATCCTGCGTAACAAGGGCTGCCGCATGGACGGTCAAGAGCGCTGGTGCCGCGTTGAACTGGCCGAGAACGCCGCGACCGGCGGCTGGGTCGCGGGACAGTTCCTGCGCGAGGCGGCGCTGGCGGAGGGCCAGCCCAAGGACGACGCGCTGGTGCCGGGTACCAACTACCACGCAGTGGGCCGCCTCCCCTGCACGCTCGATGGCCAGCCCGAGGTGAAAGACTGCGAATTCGGCGTGACGCGCGGCCAGCCCGGCATCGCGACGGTGTTCATCACGGTTCCCAACGGCTTCGTCCGCGTCATCTCCTTCAACGGCGAAAAGGTTTCACCCGACTCCGCGGTGACGAGCTTCGAATCATCGCGCGAAGACGACAACACGCGCATCAATATCAATGGTCTGGATGAGAACTATCTGATCCCTGACGCCGTGATCAACGGAGGCTGAGGCCATGATTTCGAGGCCGCGGCACGCATGCCTTCCAGATAGCGAGGAAGCGAAGCAGAAAGGCGATGCAACACCGTCGCGAAGCCTTGCGCGCGAGGTAGCCCGTGCAAACGTTTCACTCTTTGCATCCTGAAGCATGCATCACCGCTGCAGCGCGCATTGCCTGGAATGCACAGACCCGGCCCCTGGCGGCACAGCCCCTCAAAACACAGGCGTCTCGATGCCCTCGAACCGCGCCTTGAGCTGAAGGGCGACGAATTTCGAGTTGAAGCGGGAAAGGTGCAGGTTGCCGCCGTGGAACCAGAGGTTGTCATGCCGGAGCGGCTTCCACATGTTGCGCAATTCGCCCTCCCACGGCCCCGGATCGCCGCGGGTGTCAGATCCATAGCCCCAATTGGGGCCGATCAGATCGGCTGCTTCACGTGAAACGATCTTCGCCACCCACTCGTTCATCGGCAGGTAGCCCGTCGCATAGACGATGACGTCCGCCGCAATCTCCGTTCCGTCACTGAGGATGGCCGAGTTCCGTGTCAGGCGTGCGATCTCCACGCCGCTCCGCACGCCGATCCCACCTGAGGCGATGAGTTCCGAACAGCCGACATCGAGATAATATCCAGTCCCGGTGCGCAAGGCTTTCATCATCAGGCCTGAGCCGTCGGGACCGTAATCGGTCATGAAGCCACGGGCATTGAGGCGGCGGATGAGATTGTCATCGCGCTGGGCGATCTCGGCATAGACCGGGCGCTGCAGGTCCGCCATCAGCCGGAAGGGAACGGAAGCGAAAATCATGTCCGCGGTGTCGGTATCGATGCCCTTCGCCACGGCGTCTTCTGAGTAGAGAGAAGCAAAGGCAACATCCATCAGGGTCTCCGAGCGCACCACGGTCGTCGGTGTGCGCTGGATCATGGTGATCTCCGCGGCCTCGTGCTCCCAGAAATCGGCGCAGATGTCATGCGCCGAGCTGTTGGCGCCCACCACGATGCAGCGTTTGCCCCGGAAGGCTTCACCCGAGACATGCCGGGCCGAGTGATATTGTACGCCCGAGAACTCCTCTGCCCCCGGCAGCATCACCTCGCGCGGCGGGCCGTAGGAGCCGGTAGCGAAGACGAGGTGCTTCGGCCTCAGCACCAGCCTCTCGCCATCCCGCATCACATCGACCGTCCATTCCTTGCGGCCTGCGTCGAAGCTTGCGCGGGTGACTTCGGAGGATGTCCAGTAGTTGAGCTCCATCAGCTTGACATAGGCTTCGAGCCAGTCGCCCATCTTGTCCTTCGGCGTAAAGACCGGCCAGTGCGCCGGGAAGGGAATGTAGGGCAGATGGTCGTACCAGACGGGATCGTGCAGCACGAGCGAGCGATAGCGGTTGCGCCAGGAGTCTCCGGCACGCGGATTCTTCTCGATGATGACGGCGGGGACGCCGAGCTGCCTGAGCCTGGCGCCGAGCGCGATGCCGCCCTGGCCGCCGCCGATGATGACCACATAGGGCTGTTGCGTGCGGCCCAGTTCCTGCTGCTCTTCCAGCCGCAGCTCCGTCCAGGTGCGGCGGTCGCGGCGGGCGCCATGCGCAATGCCCTTCTCGCGCGTGAAGCCGGATTTTTCCTCGTGGCCCTTGAGCTCCTGAAGCGTGGTGAGGATGGTGTAGCCCTCGCCATTCCGAAGCCTCAAATGGCCTTTGCCACGGCCCGTCGCGGTTTCGAAGCAGAACCACGCCTCAATGGTGTCACCGTTGCGGGTGGCAGGCGCCGTCAAAGCGAAGCCATGGGGCCTCGCTCGGGCAAGCGTTGCCGCAAGCATGGTCTTCACCCCGTCCTGACCTTCCACGGTGCGGATGTTCCAGGTCAGCGCCAGGAAGTCGCGCCAGTAGCATTCCTCCCCGAACAGGGCCGTTGCCGCCGCGACGTCCCCCGCCGAGAGCGCGGCATCGAGCCGGGCGAGCCAGCCTTGGACAAGTTCAGTTGCAGCCTCGTCGGTCATTTTGGTCCTCTGTCAGAAGTTGTTGCCGCCAGTGAGCCGGCCCGCGCGCTGAGCCACGCCGGCGCCCTCGCGGAAGGTGAGCGCGCCATTCACATAAACGCGCGATATTCCACCTGCCATCAGGCGCGGCGAGTCATAAGTGGCGCGGTCGATCACCGCTTCGGGGTCGAAGAGCACGAGATCAGCATAGTTTCCAGGCTTGAGGCTTCCCCTGCCCTTCAGTCCGAACACGCGGGCTGGCAGACCCGTCATCTTGTGGATCGCCTCCTCCATGGAGAACAGCGCCAGATCACGTGCATAATGCCCGAGAACGCGCGGGAATGTGCCCCACAGGCGGGGGTGCGGATGCGCATCATGCGGCAAGCCGTCAGAGCCGATCATGGCGATGGGCGAACACATGACGCGCCTCACGTCATCCTCATGCATCTGGAAATAGATCGCCCCCGCAGGATCGAGCCGCGCCGCGGCCTCATGCAGAGAGCAGGACCACTCTGCCGCAATGTCACCCAGCATCCGGCCCGTCATCTCCGGATGAGGTTTCGACCAGGATATGCGGATCGGATAGTCCGGCGTCACAAGATCCTGGCGCAGATTGGTGGAGCCAGCCGCATAGGGGTAAACATCGAGATTAACCGGCTGGCGGCGCGCGGCGTCCTCCAGACGCGGCAGGGTTTCGGCCGTTCGGCCCCAGTTCGCGGGACCCGCGCATTTGTGATGCGAGATCACCAGCGGGATACCGGCGTCGGCCGACGTCGCCAGAGATTCCTCGATCGAGTCGAGGACCCCGGCAAATTCATCACGCATGTGCGTGGCATAGACGCCGCCCGCCGCGGCGAAGCAACGGGCGATGGCGGCGACCTCGGCCCGGTCAGCAGCGGCATTAGTGGGATAGAACAATCCGGTCGAGAACCCCGCAGCGCCATTCGCCATGGCTTCTGCCGCCATGGACTTCATGCGGCTGATTTCATCCTCATCCGCCTTGCGCCGGATATCCGCCATGGTGGCAAGGCGGAGCGCCGAATGGCCGATCAGGGCTGCCACATTGACGGCAGGTGCCGCC
>CAIYXE010000275.1 GCA_903930095.1 uncultured Hyphomicrobiales bacterium | reverse complement strand
TCTTCAGGAACCACTGCGCGAGCTCGCGCTTCTCGACCAGCGCGCCCGAGCGCCAGCCGCGACCGTCGATCACCTGCTCGTTGGCGAGCACGGTGTGGTCCACCGGATCCCAGTTCACCAGCGAGACCTTGCGCTCGACGAGGCCGGCCTTCATGAAATCGATGAACATCGCCTGTTCATGGCGGTAATAGGAGGGATCGCAGGTGGCGATCTCCCGGCTCCAGTCAAGCGCCAGCCCCATGGACTGCAGCTGGCGCTTCATGGTGGCGATGTTCTCGTAGGTCCAGGACTTGGGGTGAACGCCCCGATCGATGGCGGCATTTTCGGCGGGCATGCCGAAGGCATCCCAGCCCATGGGATGGAGCACATTGTAGCCCAGTGCCCGGCGGAACCGCGCGATGACGTCGCCCATCGTGTAGTTGCGCACATGGCCCATGTGGATGCGGCCGGACGGGTAGGGAAACATCTCGAGCACGTAGTACTTGGGGCGGGCGGCATCCTCCCTGGCCTCGAAGCTCTTGTTCTCGGTCCAATGTTTCTGCCAGCGCGGCTCGGCTTCACGCGGATTGTATCGTTCGGTGCTCAAGGCGGCGGGTCCTGTCGAAACGGGAAGGTGTCTGGCCGGTGCTGGTACCAGTCCTTGAAATGGCCTGCAAGCTCGGCCTAAACCAGCGTCGCAAAAGGAGTTTGGCGAATGGTCCACGAAGGTCTGAAGAAGGTTCTGGACGGCGTTGCCGCGGCGGCCCGCGCGGCCGGGCGGGCGCCGGAGGCCGTGACCCTGATCGCCGTCTCCAAGACCTTCGAGCCGCCGGAGATCATGCCCGTGATCGAGGCCGGGCAGCGGGTGTTCGGCGAGAACCGGGTGCAGGAGGCCAAGGCCAAGTGGCCCGCCCTCAGAATGCGCTGGCCGGACATCGAACTCCACCTGATCGGCCCGCTGCAGTCCAACAAGGCGGCGGAGGCGGTAGAGTTGTTCGACGCCATCCACACGGTGGACCGGCCGAAGATCGCCGAGGCGATCGGCAAGGAAATGCGCAAGCAGGCGAAGGTGCTGAAGCTCTTCGTGCAGGTGAATACCGGGCGCGAACCGCAGAAGGCCGGGATCGACCCCGGCGAGGCCGACCGCTTCCTGAAGGACTGCCGGGACACGCATGGTCTCGAAATCTCCGGGCTGATGTGCATTCCCCCAGCCGAGGAGGACCCGAGGCCGCATTTCGCGCTGCTGGCGGAGATTGCATCGCGCAACGGGCTTGCGCAGCTGTCCATGGGCATGAGCGGCGACTACGCGCAGGCGGTGGCCAGCGGCGCCACCCATGTGCGGGTTGGCTCCGCCCTCTTCGGCTCCCGCGGCTAGATGCTAAGCCGCGTCCGTGGCCCAACATGCTTGAGGATGATCCGCATGTCCCGGAGAGAGACGGCAACGCAGCCGGCCGTCGGCCCGCCATCCGGGCGGCGGAGGTGGAAGAATACCGCGCTGCCGTGGCCCTGAACCCGGGGGCAGTCATTATGCGAGGTCGCGATCACGATGTCATAGAGGTGGTCTGCCCGGCACATGGTTTCATGCGCAGTGGCGTAGGGGATCTGGACCGGCCGGTTGTAGTTGCGGTCACCCACCGTCTCGCACCAGCCCTGACCGGCCTTCAGAGCCTCGGGCCACAGGCCGGAGCGCGGAGGCGCAAGTCGGTCAGCGCGGTAGAAGAGCCGCGTCAGTTTCCAGCTGCCTTTGGGACTGGCCCCATCTCCCTCGCGCTTGCGGACGGATATGCCGGACCGGCCAACCGAGCAGGCAAAGCGCAGGCCGCCCACCGCCAGCACCCCCCGGGTGGAGCGGGGGCTGAGGGTCAGGACGCGGAGGACGGGGTACCGTATGGTCACGCAGCCGTGTGTTGTGATTTGATCTTGAAAAGAGCAGTCATCAGCTTAACATCCCGCAACAACGGGGCAAGGAATTTCAAAGACTTCGGGCAGGAGCGGTTGCGATGAGCGGCACCAAGAAAATCATCATCGTCGATGACGACGACCTGCTCCGGGACACGCTGAAGGAGCAGTTTTCGCTGCATGACGAATTCACCGTCACCGATACGGCAAATGCTGCTGCCGGCATCAAGCTCGTCAAGGCGGAGCATGCGGACCTGGTGCTTCTCGACGTCAACCTGCCAGACATGGACGGGCGCGAGGCCTGCAAGGTGATGCGGCGCGGCGGCTACAAGGGGCCCGTCATCATGCTGACGGGCCAATCCTCCGAATCCGACACCATTCTCGGCCTCGACTCCGGCGCCAATGACTATGTGACCAAGCCGTTCCGCTTCGCCGTGCTGCTGGCGCGCATCCGGGCGCATCTGCGCCAGCACGAAAACAGCGAAGACGCGGTGTTCAAGGTGGGTCCCTACACCTTCAGGCCGTCCGCCAAGATGCTGGTGCGGGACGACAACCGCAAGGTCCGCCTGACCGAAAAGGAAACTGCGATCATCAAGTTCCTGCTGCGCTCGGGCGAGCAGATCGTCAGCCGGGAGGTGTTGCTGCAGGACGTCTGGGGATACAATGCCGGGGTGACCACCCATACGCTGGAAACCCACGTCTACCGGCTGCGCCAGAAGATCGAGCGGGACCCCTCGCATGCAGAAATTCTTGTCACGGAGGGCGGCGGCTATAAGCTCGTTCCGTGAGCTTTGTGGTACCCCGCGGGCCGTGATATGGACATTCAGGTGATTTGGGGGCCGCATGGAGCGGACGACTGCTGGGCTTCGGGGCCGCGCTGAATGAGCGTGCGGGCCGACGTGGAAACAATCCGGAACATTCCGATCTTTTCGGAGTGCGAGGCTGCCCATCTGCAGCTTCTGGCCTTTTCCGCTGTACGCGAGAGCTTTGAGGCCGGCCGCACGCTGCTGGTGCAGGGGGAGGCGGGCAAGGCCGCCTATCTCATCCTGAACGGACGGGTGGAGATATCGACCACGGAAACGGGACCCATGGGCGAGGCGGGCCCGGGCGCGCTCCTGGGCGAGGTGGCGATGATCGGCGGCAGTTCCTGTTCGATCACCGTGACGGCCGCGGAGGCCGTTTCGACGGCACGCATCGACCGCGACCTCTTCCTGCGCGTGGCGCAGGAGTTCCCCGAATTCGGCACGGCCGTGATGCGTAAGCTGGCGCGGAAGCTGGAGACTTCGGTGCAGGACCTGGACGGGGTGCGCCAGCTGTTGCAGAAGGCGCGCTCCTTCCGGAGCCTATAGGGCAAACCGGGCGATGACCGGCACGTGGTCGGACGGCTGTTCCCAGCCCCGGGCCGCTTTCAGGACCTCGATATCCTTGCACTTGGGTGCCAGACCCGGCGTGGACCAGATATGGTCGAGGCGGCGGCCGCGGTTACTCAGCTCCCAGTCGCGCGCGCGGTAGCTCCACCAGGTATAGAGTTTCTGCTCCGGCGGCACATGCTGCCGCATGAGATCGACCCAGCCGCCGGTCTTCTGGATGCGGAGTAGGCCCTGCGTCTCGACCGGCGTGTGGCTGACGACCTTCAGCAGGTCCTTGTGGGACCACACGTCATGCTCCAGCGGCGCGATGTTGAGATCACCCACCACGATCGCCTCGTGGCCATCGGGAACGCAGTCATTGCCGAACCATTCGTCGAGCTCCTCGATGAACTGGAGCTTGTGGGCGAACTTTTCGTTGATCGCGGGGTCAGGCTCGTCGCCGCCTGCGGGCACATAGAGGTTATGGATGGTGACGGGCTTCTTCTTCGCAGCGACCGTGACCGAGATGTGGCGGCAATCATCCTTACCGCAGAAGGGCTTCGTCGACTGCGCAAGGAATGGCTGCTTCGCGACAATGGCAACGCCGTGATAGCCCTTCTGGCCGAACTCGGCGATGTGCTCATAGCCCAGGGCGCGGATGGGCCCCGATGGAAATTGACCCTGCGGACATTTCGTCTCCTGCAGGCAGAGCACGTCAGGCTGCCAGTGCTCGAGAAGCTTGGTGACCAGCCCGATCCTGAGGCGGACGGAATTGATGTTCCAGGTGACGACCGAAAGGCTCATGACGCGAGCCATAGCCTCCGGCCGTCCGGTCTGGCAAGGGCGGTCAGCGTCAGTCCTTGGTCTTGCGATTGATCTTCACAACGAAGAGCTGGGGGTCCGCATCAACACCCGCCACGGCATTCTCGAGGGTGACGGTGGTGCGGCGGCCCTTGCCGTCGATGACCACCCACTGCTGGAGCGCCTGGCGGGTCTGGTCAAAGACGAGGGTGAGCTGGCCCGAGCCCAGCGTGTTCTTCTTGTCTTCGAGGGTGACGGAGAGGATCCCGTCCTGCTCCTGGAAGTCCAGGATCTTCGTGTCTTTCAGGATGTCGACCTTGTTTGACAGCACGAGCCGGAGCGGTGTCTGTGACAGGGGAAACTGGTCGCCCTTCTCCTTCTTGACGTTCTTGACGGTCAGCCACTTGCCGTCCGACACGATGAGAAAGGGGTTGGGCGGGGCATATTCAAAGCGCATCTTGCCCGGCTTCGAGATATAGAACACGCCGCGCGACAAATTGCCCTTGGGGCTGATCTGCGTGAACTCGCCCTGCATGGTCTGGAAGCTGTTCAAATAGTCGGACACGCCGTTGATGGCCTGCTCCTGCTCGGAACTGAGCGACAGGGCGACGGCCGGAGCGGAGGGTATGAGCGCGAGGGCTGCAAGTGCTAGTCCCAGGAAGGCACGGCGTGAGAACGGGTGGTAGCTGGTCATCCTGATCTTTCCGGAATCGGGGCTTCGGCCCAGGCCTTGTAGGTGATGGGAGCGTTATCCGCAAGAACGGGCCGATTTTGAGGCAGCCGCAGCTATGAAAAGCGTTTCAGACCCTCGCGCTGTCGCCTGGGACCAGAATTTCCCGTTTTCCGGTGGCGTTGGCGGGCGAAATCAGGCCCTCCTTCTCCATCCGCTCGATGAGGCTGGCGGCCTTGTTGTAGCCGATCTGCAGGCGGCGCTGCACATAGGAGGTGGAGACCTTCTTGTCACGCAGCACCACGGAAACCGCCTGGTCGTAAAGATCATCGCCCGAGGCACCGCCCTCGCCGCCCATGGCGCCGGGCTCGCCGTATTCGCCATCCTCCGGTTCCTCGGTGACGGCCTCGACATATTCGGGCGCTCCTTGCGCCTTGAGATGGCTCACGATCTTTTCCACCTCGTCGTCAGCAACAAAGGGGGCATGGAGACGCGAGATGCGGCCACCGCCTGCCATGAAGAGCATGTCGCCCTGGCCGAGCAGCTGTTCGGCACCCTGCTCGCCAAGGATCGTCCGGCTGTCGATCTTGGACGTGACCTGGAAGGAGATGCGCGTGGGGAAGTTGGCCTTGATGGTGCCGGTAATGACGTCGACCGAGGGCCGTTGCGTCGCCATCACGACATGGATGCCGGCAGCACGCGCCATCTGGGCGAGGCGCTGCACGGCGCCTTCGATGTCCTTGCCGGCGACCATCATGAGATCAGCCATTTCGTCGATGATGACGACGATGTAGGGCATCGACGCCAGATCCATGCTCTCCTTCTCGAACACGGGCTCGCCCGTGTCCGGATCGAAGCCCGTCTGGATGGTGCGGGAGATCTGCTCGCCCTTGGTGACCGCCTGCTTCATGCGCGCGTTGTAGCCGTCGATGTTGCGCACGCCGACTTTCGACATCTTCCGGTAGCGCTCCTCCATCTCGCGCACGGCCCACTTCAGCGCAACGACGGCCTTGCGCGGATCGGTGACGACGGGGGCAAGCAGATGCGGAATTCCTTCGTAGACCGACAATTCCAGCATCTTCGGATCAATCATGATGAGCTTGCAGCGCTCCGGCGGCAGCCGGTAGACGAGCGACAGAATCATGGTGTTGATGCCGACCGACTTGCCCGAGCCCGTGGTGCCGGCGATGAGCAGATGCGGCATGCGCGCGAGATCGGCAAAGACCGGCTCGCCGCCGATGTTCTTGCCGAGCGCGATCGCCAGGTTGAGGTTCGACTTCTCGAAGGCCTCCGAGCCCAGCATCTCGCGCAGGAAGACGGTCTCGCGCTTGGCGTTCGGCAGCTCGATGCCGATGGCGTTGCGGCCCTGCACCACAGCGACGCGGGCCGAGATGGCGCTCATCGAGCGCGCAATGTCATCAGCCAGGCTGATGACGCGGGAGGACTTGATGCCGGGCGCGGGTTCGAGTTCGTAGAGCGTCACCACGGGGCCCGGCCGCACCTTCAGGATCTGGCCCTTCACACCGAAATCGTCGAGCACGCCCTCAAGCATGCGGGCATTCTGTTCCAGGGCCTCATCCGAGAGTTCCGCGGGCTTGCCGATGCGCTTGGGCTCCGCCAGCAGGGTGAGTGGCGGCATCTCATATTCGTCCGCGGCAGCAAACGGGAAGCCGGGCTGCAGATCCTTGCGAAGCCGCCTGCCCTGTTTCACAGGCTTGTTGCTGCGCGACACGCGCGGGGCAGGCGCTTCCGTGGCCTCGTCTTCCTCAGCGTCTTCCACGGCTTCGTAGCCTTCGGTTTCGTCAGGTGCGGCCTCCTCGTCCTGCAGCTCAGCGACGGGAGGCGCGGCACGGCGGAAGCCGGGAGAGAGGACGGGTTCGATGCGGGCGGTCTGAGACGCGCTGGCGCCACGCCGCGGCTGGCCATGGGGCTGCGGGGCTAGGCGCCTGATGATGTCATCCTCGCCGCCATCCTGATCGAGCTGGGCCTCGGCCCGGCGCAATTCTCGCCAGCGTGACCACAGGTCAGCGGCATAGGCACCGGCGGACTTCACACCGCCAAACGTCACCCGGGCGAGCCTGCGGCCATGGCCGGGTGCGGCGGCGGCTTTGTCCACCGCCTCAGCACCCGTGATGCCCAGCGCACGCAGGCCAAAGAAGAGGAAGGCACCGGACATGAACAGCCCTGCCGTGAGCTTGGCGGCCGATGCCGAGAGGGCGAAGCCCAGCATCATCATCAGCAGGCTCAGCAGCACGTCACCCGCATTGCCGCCCATGCCCGCAACCAGCGACCAGCCCGAAGGCGCGGCGATTGCGGACAGCGCGGCGCTGGCGGCAAGGGCCGCGCAGAGCCACGCGATGAGCCGTGTGAGGGGACGCAGGAATCCCTGATGGGTGAGAAGAGCGACCGCCCAGCGGACGGGAATGGCAAGAAGGACGATGACGCCGAGACCGAAGAACTGCATCAACTCGTCAGCGATCACGGCGCCCGGGTAGCCAAGCCAGTTCCTGGCCGCGCCGTCGAGCGCGTGATTGAGCGATGGATCATCGACGGACCAGGAGGCAAGCGACAGGCCACCCGCCATCAGCGCCAGGAACAGCATGAGCCCTGCAAATTCCGACAGGCGGCGCATGAAGAAGATCCTGAGGGCCGCGGGCACGGCGCTGTCGTCGGTTTCATAGGTCGGTTGATACGCCATGCGGGCCTCCGCCGGCCAAGCTCTGCCGGCATAACAAATCGTTAAGGCCATTCTGGCGCGCCGTGGTTAAGGTGCCGTAAAGCGGAAGGGCCCGGCTTGCGGCCGGGCCCCTCGTCTTGTGAACTGAGCCTGCGTCAGGAGTGGTAGGCCACCTCGCCATGGGTTGGCTGGTCGAGGCCCTGGGTTTCCACCTCGGGCTTGACCCTGAGGCCGATCACCATGTCCACGATCTTGAAGAGGATGGCGGAGACAACCGCGCACCAGACGATGGTGATGAGCACCGCGGTGAGCTGGATCACGAACTGGCCGCCGATCGAGTAGTCATCACCCTTCACGCCGCCGAAGGCTGCGGCACTGAGCACGGCCGTGCCCAGCGCACCGACGATGCCGCCCACGCCATGAATTCCGAACACGTCCAGCGAGTCATCATAGTTGAACTTCATCTTCACCACCGCGACGAAGTAGTAGCTGACGGCGCTGGCGACGGCTCCGAGCAGGATGGCGCCGACCGGGCCGACCGTGCCGCAGGCCGGCGTGATGGCGACGAGGCCCGTGATCATGCCGGAGGCAGCACCCAGGACCGAGGCCTTTCCGCGATGGAAGAACTCGATCAGGCCCCATGCGGCGACGGCGCCTGCAGGTGCGACGAAGGTATTAATCATCGCAAGGGTCGCGCCGGCATTGGCCTCGAGGTTCGAGCCGACATTGAAGCCGAACCAGCCGACCCACAGGATGGACGCGCCGATGAGAACGAGGGGCAGCGAGTGGGGCGCCATCATCTCCTTGCCATAGCCCTTGCGCTGACCGAGCATGATGCAGCCGACCAGCGCGGCGATGCCGGAGTTGATGTGCACGACGGTGCCGCCTGCGAAGTCAATGGCGCCCATCTTGAAGAGGTAGCCGTTGGCATCCCAGACCATGTGTGCGACGGGGAAGTAGACGAATGTAGCCCACAGCACCGCGAAGACCAGCACCGCCGAGAACTTCACGCGCTCGGCGAAGGCGCCGATGATGAGGACAGGCGTGATGGCCGCGAAGGTCATCTGGAAGGTGAGGAAGAGATATTCAGGGATGACCACCCCCTGGGTGAAGGTGGCGGACATCGAATCGACCGTCACGCCGCTCAGGAACAGCTTTCCGAAGCCGCCGAAGAACGGATTTTCGCTGCCACCGAAGGCGAAGGAATATCCGTAGAAGACCCAGACCACCATCATGACCGAGACGATCATGGCCGACTGCATGAGGATGGACAGGATATTCTTGGCGCGGACCATGCCGCCATAGAACAGGGCGAGCCCGGGAAGTGCCATGAACAGCACGAGCAAGCTCGAGGTCATCAACCAGGTGACGTCACCCTTGTCCATTACAGGAGCGGGGGCGGGCGTTTCCTGGGCCAGCGCCGGCATGGCGGTGGCCGCCAGCAGAGCCACGGCCGCAGCCGCCACCCTTGCACTCTTCATGTCGATACGTGTCATCTACTGCGTTTCCCTGTTGATCTGTTAGAGCGCGACTGCGCCGGTTTCGCCGGTGCGGATGCGCACGGCCTGCTCGAGCGGCAGGACGAAGATCTTTCCGTCGCCGATCTGGCCGGTCTGGCCTGCGAGCTGTATGGTTTCGATCACCTTGTCGGCCATCTGTTCATCGACGGCGAGTTCGAGCTTGATCTTCGGCACGAAGCTCACGGTGTATTCGGCACCGCGATAGAACTCGGTATGGCCGCGCTGGCGGCCATGACCCTTGACTTCCGTGACGGTGATGCCCTGTACGCCGATCGCGCCGAGCGCTTCCCGGACCTCATCGAGCTTGAACGGCTTAATGACTGCAACGATAAATTTCATCCCTGACCTCTTCGGTTGTACGAGATGCAAAACAAGATCCGTGCCAAGTTTTTGGATTCAGTAAGTCCTTGATTCAGAAGTTGAATTCACACGCATGCGGACAGCAGGTGAGGCCGGTATGCAAAATTATTGTTCATTAGTTGTAGTTTGATGATTTTTTAGGCATGCAAGCCGCGACGCCACACCGCCTGTTTCCCGTCCCCGAATGGCGCGAAAAGGACCCCATGACACAGCCTCAGGACATCATCGTCATTGGCGCCGCCCTCAACGGACTGGCGGCGGCCCTGGCCCTTGGCGGGCGCCATGCAAAGCGCCCGCTGGACGTGACCGTCGTCGACCTCAGGGACCCCAGGGGGTTTGCCACGAACAACTCAGACGGCCGCGCCTCCGCGATCACCGCTGCGGCGCGGCGCATGTTCGAGGCGCTGGGGGTGTGGCAACAGGTGGCGCACGAGGCCGAGGCGATGGCGGACATCATCGTCACCGACAGCGCAACACCCGGTGCGGCACGGCCGGTGCTGCTGCAGTTCGGCCCGGAGGACATGAGAGGGGGACCCTCCTCTCACATGATCGAGAACCGCCATCTTCATGGCGCCATGCTGGCCGAGGCACAGCGCTCGCCTCACATCCGTTTCCAGGTGGGCCAGCCCGTCGAGCGCTATCATTTCGGGCCAGGGCTTGCCGCCGTGACGCTGGCGGACGGCACGGTGCTGCGGGCGCCCCTCATTGTGGCGGCCGACGGGCGCAACTCGCCCGCCCGCGAGGCCGCGGGCATCCGTCTCGTTGGCTGGCCTTATGACCAGATGGGCCTCGTCGCCACGGTGGAGCATGAGCGGCCGCACCACGGGCGGGCGGAGGAGCATTTCACGCCGTCGGGCCCGTTTGCCATACTGCCGCTGCCCGGCAACCGCTCATCACTCGTGTGGTCGGAACGCAAGGAGACCGCTGAACGCATGCTCGCCCTTCCCCCGGACGCCTTCGAGGAGGAGTTGAGGCTGCGGTTCGGCACGCATCTGGGCGAAGTGAAGTTGATCTCGGGTCGCCATGGCTATCCGCTCTCGCTGTTTGTGGCGGAGACCTTCTCCGGCCCGCGCCTGGCGCTCGTGGGCGATGCCGCACATGTGCTGCACCCGCTGGCAGGTCTCGGCTTCAACCTCGGCCTCCGCGACGTCGCCGCCCTCGCCGATTGCATCCACGACGCCAGCGCACTTGGTCTCGACATCGGCAGCGGCAGCGTGCTCGACCGCTACACGCAGTGGCGCCGTTTCGATACCGTCGCAACCGCCGCCGCAATGGACGGCATGAACCGCCTCTTCGCCAATACCAACCCGGTGCTGACCCTCCTGCGCCGCGCCGGACTGATGGCGGTGAACCGGCTGGGAGGCCTGAAGTCGGTCTTCGTGACGGAAGCGGCAGGCATATCGGGCAACCTCCCCCGCCTGCTGCGCGGCGAGAGAGTCTAGCGCATGAACCGGCGCGCGTTCTTTTAGGCCAGGTGATTCCACCTGGCCGTAACAAAAGCTAGCCGCGCCCGAGCCCTGCCTGCTCCAACTTGCCGAGATAGGCCTGCCAGATGCCGTCATGCCCGCGTCCGAGCTTCAGGAGATAGGGCCAGGTGTAAAGCCCGGTGCTGTGGCCATCATCGAAGATGATGCGCACGGCATAGCTGCCGACCGGCTCCAGCGTCCTGATGCTCACCTTGGACTTGCCCCAGACGAGCTGCTCCTGCCCCGGCCCATGGCCCTTCACCTCGGCACTCGGGCTCTCGACGCGCAAATATTCGGCGTCAAGCGCCAGTGCTTCCCCGGTATCGAAGGTGACATGCAGGCGGCGCCCGCCGTCAGCCAGCCTCAACTCTACCGGCCAGGGCTCACTCACGGCCGATCTCGCGCGCCTCTTCGGCCAGCATGATGGGAATGCCATCGCGGATCGGATAGGCAAGGCCCGCGGCCTTCGAAATCAGCTCCTGGCGGGCAGCATCATATTGCAGCCGCGTCTTGGTCAACGGACAGACGAGAAGCTCGAGCAAGCGCGGATCGGTGCGGACCTCTGTCATGCAGGTGCCTACTGGAGCCGCGGCTTGCCGCCGCTGCCCATCTTGCTCAGCGCCACTTCGGTCAGGGCCACCAGCACGTCGGCCCTGGTCTTGAGATCGGGGGCCTCGAGCAGTGCCTGCTTTTCCTGCGGATCATAGGGGGCAAGCAGCGACAGCGTGTTGACGAGAATGTCCGTCGGCGCGTGGTCGACTTCGCTCCAGTTGGCCTTCATGTTGTTGGCGGCCAGATAGTCGCGGAAGGCCTTGAGAAGTGCTGGCCGGTTCACCTCGCTGGCGCCGCTTTCGGAGGCAAGGTCGATGGCGAAAGGGTGATAGTTGGCGCTGACCTGCCGGTAGGGCGAGATGACCTCAAGCTCCCCGGCGACCTGGAACCGGCAGACGCCGGCGAGGGTGATGAGCATGCGCCCTTCGGGGGTTTCCGTGTAGGATACGATGCGCCCGACGCAACCCACCTTCATGAGCGGGGGCACGTCGTCCGACTCCTGCCCAGCGGCAGGCTGGATGATGCCGATCACCCTGTCGGTTGAGAGCGCATGGTCCACCATGGCAAGGTAGCGCGGCTCAAAGATGTTGAGCGGCAGCTCTGCGCGCGGCAGCAGCAGGGCGCCTGACAAGGGAAAGACGGGGATCCTCTGGGGCAGGTCGGCAGGCGTCCGGTAACGGTCGAAGAAACCCATCTGTGCCTCGCTTTCTCAGGAAAAGAGAACGGATGACAGCTTGCGGCGGCCGGCAAGGGTGAACTCGTCCTTCGGGCCCCAGGCCTCGAAGAACTTCACCAGCTGCTTTCGTGCTGCCTCGTCGTTCCAGCTCCGCATCTTGCGGATGACATGGATCAGATGGTCCGTTGCCTGTTCCCGCTCGCCTGCGCCATTGAGCAGCACGGCGAGATCGAGCCTTGCCTGGAAATCATCCGGGTTCTTCTCGATCGCGGCTTTCAACGTCCCGATCTCCGACACGTCGACGGGGTTCAATGCCATGTCGAGGGCGGCTTTTGCGCTCAGCACCTCGGGATCGGCCGACTTGGCGGGCGGCACCAGCGCGAGGGTCGCCTGGGCATTCTCAAGGTCATCCACCGCGATCTGGCAGCGCGCCAGGCCGGCAATGGCGCCCACGTGCTCACGGTCGACCTGCAGCACCTGTGCGAAGATCTGCGCCGCTGACGCATAGTCCTGCTGGTCGAAGGCGGCGCGGGCTTCGGCCACGGCGGCCTCGATCTCCTCGGCCATACCACCCTGGCCACCAAGCCGGTCCACGAACTGCTTCAGCTGGCTTTCGGGCAGGGCGCCCATGAAGCCATCGACCGGCTGCCCGTTGACGAAGGCATAGACCGCCGGGATCGACTGGATGCGCATCTGCTGGGCAAGCTGCTGGTTCTCATCGATGTTGATCTTCACCATGCGGACCTTGCCATTGCTCTGGCGCACGACCTTCTCCAGGGCCGGGCCCAGCTGCTTGCAGGGGCCGCACCAGGGTGCCCAGAAATCCACGATGACCGGAACCTGGCGGGACGCCTCGATCACGTCACGCATGAAGTTCTGGGTGTTCGAGTCCTTGACGGCGTCGCCCGCCGTGTTCCCGGCCCCGTTGCCTGGGGTCTGCCCGCCGAAAGTCATGCTCATAGAACGATCCTCAAACGCTTGTCAGCCACCTAGATGGCGCAAATGACGTGACCTTTCAATGTCACAAGTCAAACATGGTGCCGTTAGGCCACCGCCACGATCCTGGGTTCATGCCCGCAGGAGCGGACGAAGGTGACGAGATCGGCCGCGCGGATCGTCGTCGTGGCCGTGTTTTCGAGCGGATGATAGCTGAGGAGCTCATGCGCCATCATCGTTGCATCGAGCACAACGTTGACGCGTTGCTCCGTGTCATTGATCAAGCCGAAGGGGGTGACTGACCCCGGTTCCACCCCCAGAACTTCCCGCAGCAGGTCAGGCTTGCCGAAAGACAGGCGGCGGGAACCGATCTTCGCCGGGGCCGCCTTGAGGTCGACGTTCGCCTCCTCAAGGCAGACGATGAGCCAGATGTTGCCCTTGTCGTCTTTCAGGAACAGGTTCTTGCAATGTCCGCCCGGGATCTCGCCCCGGAGCGCCTGCGCTTCTTCCACCGTATAGACGGGCGGGTGGTTCCTGGTCTTTGCTTCTATACCCAAATATTTGAATCGGTTCAATAAATCGTCACGGGTGGCGGGCATGGAAAACGAATTGCTCCGTGTTTGCTTGCGAAGATGTTGTTCTTGCATTTGCCGGCGAGTTAGGCAATAACGCCTGAACCCACCGGCACCTGCCGGACTGCCATGGAAGCGGGCGTAGCTCAGGGGTAGAGCATAACCTTGCCAAGGTTAGGGTCGGGCGTTCGATTCGCCTCGCCCGCTCCAATTTCTCCAAGCATTCAGTGATTAGAGTACCGCCTCTTGGCGGCAAAGTTCGGTTTGGGAGCATTCTGGGGTAACCAGATCGTAAACGGATTTCCTTTAATTCGGCTCCAACTTATCGTCTCCCGGGGTCAATTCCTGATGGGAGCCGCCTTTGGGCGAAACTGTTCAGCCGCTGAAACTTAGAAAGCTCATCTCAAAGCATTTAAGTTGCGGGGTTCAAGCCGCCTTCTTCCCTTGCCCCGCTACAAGCCTCGTGGAGGCATCAATCTCACCGGCTGATCACGGACTGTCAGAGTCGTGAAGCCTTTTTCATCAGCACGCCACCAAGACTTGATACGGCGAAAAAGGCCTGCACGGCGCTTCACGCCATCTTCGCCATTCTTCCACCATGCCCAGCATGAGGCAGCACTTGCAAATGCCGTCTGGTGTAGGCCGGGAACCGGGGGCTTCGAAACAGCCC
>CAIYXE010000274.1 GCA_903930095.1 uncultured Hyphomicrobiales bacterium | reverse complement strand
TGCAAGGATGAGCGCGTCAGGTTCGGAATGGTCGCCTGCAATGCATACAGGCAATCATCAAGGGGTAAGAGAGTATGCCGCCGGAAGGCCACGATGATCGCCTCCTCTTCAACCGTAAGAACTGTCGATTTTGGATCCTTGGGGCCTGTCCGCTCGTCGGCGAGAGAGTTGCGATTGCGCCACTTGGCCACCGTCTTTGGATTGATGCCGTAGCGCTTGGCCAGAGCCCTCAGGCTCTCTTGACTATGCTGTATCGATCGACGGACCGCCTTAGTCGTGGTGGCGCTCCCATGAAGAACCTGGCCCATAGTGCCTCCTTCCATTCCTGACTGAAGATTGCACCATCAAACCCTGGGATCAAACATCTAACTTACTGGACTGTTCCGGCATCTGCGTTTTTGCTGTGACCAGCACTCTTGTTGCGTGCCGAGAGCAGATGGACACCGTAGGTTTCGCGAGGCTGGGCAGTTTGATGGGTGTGGGGGGCGGCACGATCCGGTACATATTGCTCCGGATCCGGCCGGCGTTTTGGTTGAGACAACCGGCTTATCTGTTTTCATAGACAAGACACGCTTGCCTCATTGCCAAATTCTTGGCGCCGCGTCTTGACGCGCGGCCCGCGCGCCGTGGTTGGTGCCACGCAGATGCGTTGGGGCCAAGGCCCGGCCGGGGACCTTGTGCGGCACTGGCACGTGGCGCACGGCATTGCGCTGCGTGACATGACCCAAGAAGACTGCCTCAGCATCCGCCATGCATGCGAGCACGGCGATAGGACTGGAGCCGGAAACGCCCTTGACTGTAAAATCTGACGCGGACAGGCCGCCAGCGACCGCATGTCTTGCTGGCCGGACACCGGCCACCAGCACCCTGTCAAGCACCGCGCCAACCGGCATACCTTTAGCAATCGTTTGCTGCGCGCGCATTCCGTGAAGGTTTTGCCAGAAACTCCACCAGAATGCATGAATGAATACAATCTCTGGGATCATTCCGCGCCATAGAAGGCTCCTGCAGGATCATGCAGGTTCTCCAGGAGCCATGTCGCGGTCCCGGCAGCAAGGTTGTTTCAAAATTATCGCACAAGGGGGCGAACATGGCATTCAACATGGTTTCGGCAATCATCAACTCACTTGCACCATCGATCATCGACAAGGTGGCGGCGGCGCTCGGCGTAAACTCTGGGCTGGCCCGCACCGCTCTCAGCGCGGCGGTGCCCGCGATCCTCGCGGCCTTCGGCAACAAAGCGTCGACGGATACCGGGGCCCGCGCCCTGTATGACACAGTCTCGAGGACGGATACCGGGGCGTTGAGCGACCTCGCCGCGACGCTGACTGGGGCCAAGGGCGAAAAGTTCCTGCAGGGCGGCCTCGGCACGCTCGGCTCGCTCCTTGGGGATACAGGTCTGAAGGGCCTCACCAACGCCATCGGCCGCCAGGCGGGCATCGGCAGCGATGCTTCCTCGTCGATCGTGTCGCTGGCAGGCCAGCTGGCCATGGGCCAGCTCGCCAAGTCGGCGGCCAGCGAAGGCCTCGATGCAGCAGGCCTCAGCGGCATGCTGCGCGCCCAGCAGGACAACATCCGCTCGGCAATGCCGGCCGGGCTCGGCGACCTGCTGTCGACCTCCGGCATTGTCGGCAACAACTTCGCAGAGAACGCCAGCCGCACCACCACGCGCGCTGTCAATCAGACGGCGCAAGTGACCAAGAAGGGCACCAACTGGCTGACCTGGCTACTCCCGCTTCTCCTTGCGCTGGCTCTGCTTTGGTGGTTCCTCGGCAACCGCTCCGCCACCACCGTGACCCAGACCGTACCCCAGGCCGTGAAGGAAGTGATGGTTGATGGTGTGAATGTGGGCAAGCAGGTCACCAGCGTGCTCGATGGCTTCAGGACGACGCTCGGCGGCATCACCGATGCAGCCACCGCCGAAGCTGCCCTGCCCAAGCTGCAGGAGACGGTGTCTGCGGTCGACTCACTTACCGGCATTGCCGGCAAGCTTGCACCGGATCAGCGGAGTTTCATTGCAGCCCTCATCAGCGCGGCTCTGCCCACCATCAAGGAAGTCTCCGGCAAGGTGCTTGCCATCCCCGGCGTGGGCGACATCGTGAAGCCCACGGTGGACGGCCTCTTGACGAAGATCGAAGCCCTGGCGAAGCCGGTCTGAGCCATGACGGAGAGCGGCATGACGTTCACGGAAGATGAACTGAACCTGCTGGCAAGCGTGCCGCAGCTCATTGGCACGGCCATGGCCGCAGCCTCGGGCAGCGGCCTCTTCGGCACCGGCAAGGAGGCCTTCGCCAATGCCAGTTCGGTGCTGGAAGGGCTCAAGTCCTATCCGGACAATGCGCTGATCAGGGAACTCCTCCCCGACCCGGCGGCGGACCGCAAGGCAGCTGTCGAGAAGATGAGCCGGACACGCGACTGGGCCTCGGCACGGCTCAAGGCCAATGGCGTGAACAGCGCGGAGACACTCACCCAGCAGGTGCTGGCGGATGCCCGCGCTGCGGCGGCCCTGCTCGATGCCAAGGCGAGCCCGGCCGAGGCTGAGAACTACCGCGCCTGGACCATGGCGATCGCCGAGAAGGTGGCCAATGCGGCAACCGAGGGCGGTTTCCTGGGCTTCGGCGGGGAACGTCTCTCGGCGCCCGAAAAAGCCTTGCTCGCCCAGATCCGCGAAGCGCTGGGCGGGCCCCAGACGGCCTGACCGGCACCACGAGAATAGGCGCCACCGCAGACGGCCACAGCCGCTGCGGTGGCGCAATCTCCGGCCAACACCACAACACACATCCGAGGCGTGACACCATGACGAATCCGTCCACTTCGCTCCAGCCCACCACCACAGCCCTGCAGTATCTCGACCGCGCCCTCGGCTCATTGCGCGACATGGGGCTGATGCCGGCCATGTCCGAGCAGGCCCCGATCGCCAGCCTTCTCGAGACCATCACTGACCTCGACCCGGACAAGGTCGCCGTCATCTCGCGCACGCTGAACCAGGCGTCGGTGTTCAACGACGTGGTGCGCAACGAAGTGGCCTCGATGTCGATCGGCAACCGCTACGAGGAGATCACCGACAGCTTCAACTCCATCCGCGACGACGCCAAGTCCATGGTGGACCAGATGGGGGACGGGAAACTGAGCACCGGCGAGCGGCTGTCGAACATCTGGATGAAGGTCCGCCGCGGCGACATCGCCGACCGCTTCGATACCATCCGCAAGACCTACCTGGACGTTGCCCGCGACACCAAGGACCAGGTCGAGCGCGAACATCGCATCTTCAACGCATATGCCGATTTCCGCGGTGCGCTGAAGCAGGCGCAGGTCCATGCGCTGGAAGTGCTGGAAACCGCCGAGAAGAAGCTCGCGGCCGCCAAGGCCGCGCTGAACGAGGCCAACGCCACCGTCGAGGCATATGCCGGCAGCCAGGCATCCGAGCGCGCCAGGCTGGAGATGGCGCGTGACGAGCGCGTGCGCGACCTGCAGAACGAGGAGAAGCGCTACCAGGTGGCCAAGGACCTCGCCGACAACCTGGTCATCGGCTACAACACCTCCGAGGTGGTGATGGCCAGGCTGCAGCAGACCACCAGCAGCAAGGAGCGCGTCTATGCGCAGTCCATCACCTTCTTCTCCACCAACGAGTCGGTGCTCACCGCTCTCAAGGCCTCCTTCACGGGCCTTGCGGGCCTGCATGAATCGACGCGCACGCTGGACGAGATGAAGAAGGGGGTGGAGAAAAGCCTCGAGACCATCTCGGAGATCGGCGACAAGATCCAGGAGGATGCGCTGCGCGCGGGCTATGGCCCCACGATCCGCGCGGATTCGGTGAAGAAGCTGGTCGACAGCGTCACCGGCTTCCAGACCCGCTCGCGCGAGATCATCGAGGAGATGCGCGCGCTCTCCACGAAGAACTCGAGGGAGATCGCCGAGGCTGTGGAGGATGGCAAGCGCCGGCTGGCGCGGCTGGCGGCCTCCGGGCAGGACCTGATCGCCGCGAATGTCTGAGGCGTCTTCCGCAGCAGCGCCGGCGGCGCCGCCCGCGCTCGACGATCTCATGCTCGCCATGGACATCGTCGACACGCTGCGCCACGACATGCGCATCGCCGAGCGCGAGCTCGACGACGGCAAGCGCCGTGCGGACATGAAGAAGCGTCTGGGCGAGATCTATGCCTCGCAGGGAATTTCCGTGCCCGACGACATGCTCGAAGAGGGTGTGAGGGCGCTGGAGCAGGACCGCTTCACCTACAAGAGCCGGGCCACCGGCCTGCAGGCCGGCCTGGCGCGGCTCTATGTGAAGCGCGGCAAGCTGGGGCTGGCGCTGGGCGTCCTGCTGCTGGCGGGCGCCGTTGGCTGGGCGGGCTGGTATTTCGGGCTGGAACGCCCGCGGCTGACGCGCGAGGCGGCGGTGGCGGCCGAACTCGCCCGCGGCGGCGAAAGGCTCGACGCGGCACTGGCCGAAATCACCACTCTCACCCCGTCGCCCGCGCTGCGCGAGCGCGCGGAGGCCCTGGCCGCCGATGGCCGCGCGGCCACGGCTGCGGGTGACCAGGCCGCCCTCGCCCGCGCGCTCGACGGGCTTGGCGCCATCACTGCGGAGGCGAAGCAGCTTGCGGCCCTGCCCGCCCGCATCGACACGGCGCTGGCCGCCATCCGCGCGGAGACGGTGGATGATTCCGCCCTGACCTCCGCCGCCGCGCTCGAAGGCGAGGCAAAGCGCGCGCTCGCCGCTTTCGACGGCACGGCGGCCAGCGGTGCAGCCGGAAAGCTCGAGGCCTTGCTGGCGCTGCTGCGCCAGAGCTACGAGATCCGCATCGTGCAGGCCGACGAGGTGCCCTCGGGCGTGTGGCGCATCCCCGAGGTCAACCCGACGGCCAGGAACCACTACCTGATC
The DNA here is from genome assembly GCA_903930095.1 of uncultured Hyphomicrobiales bacterium. GTDB lineage: Bacteria > Pseudomonadota > Alphaproteobacteria > Rhizobiales > Aestuariivirgaceae > Aestuariivirga. The sequence continues at coordinate 4,525 of CAIYXE010000274.1, read as the reverse complement.
GTCGAGGCGGTGGGGCCGGACGGCGTGGCGATCGCCATGCCCGTCACCAGCGAGGAAAGCCGCAAGACCAGCACCGTCAAACGCTGGGGCGTGCGTGTGGGCCAGGACATTTTCGATGCCGTGCGCCGCGACAAGTCCGACGACGGCATCATCCAGAACGACCGCGTCGCGGAAAAGAAGCGCGGCATGTCCGCGCCGGAATGGGCAATCCCCGCTCCGCCCGGCGCCATCACGGAGTGGTAAGTCATGATCTCGGGCCAGCGCGGACTTGCATCGATCGAGCAGGCCCTCCGCGATATCGAGCGTGAGGAAGCCGAGGCCCGCAAGCTCTCGGAACGCGAGACGCAATCGCGCGCCGAGAGCGAAAGAACGCTCACCCACAGCTACCGCGATCTTGCGCGGGTCAAGGTGGACGTCTCGCTCGAGGACGGCGTGATCGACCGGGCAGACGGCCTCTCGGCGGAGGTGATGGAGCGCCTTTCGCGCTGGCTGGCCACGCAACGCGCGGCGGAAGCAAAATGGGAGGCGCTGAAGGCCGAGATCGAGGACTGGCGCGGCAAGCGCCACGCCGCCCATGAGGAGGCAGAGCGCGCGCGGGAGGAATATGACCAGGCCTTCGCCGCGGCGCGCCAGGCGCTGAGCGGTGAGGAGGGCCACGCCGCACTGCTCAAGGCCCGTGACGAGGCACACGCGCATATCGAGAATGCCCGCGCCAAGGCCGCCAAGGCAGAGGCCGAGCGCGCGGAGAAGGAACAGCCCTACGCGGCGGATTCGCTGTTCATGTATCTCTGGCAGCGGCAGTATGGCACGGCGGCCTATGCCGCGACCGGCATCACGCGGATGCTGGACGGCTGGGTGGCACGCCTCATCGGCTATGGCGAGGCGCGCGTGAACTTCGCGGCGCTGACCGAGATTCCGAAGCGGCTCACGCAATATGTGGGGCGGCTGGAGGAATCCGCCACGCGGGCGGAAGCGGCGATTGAGGCCAATGTCCACGAGGCCGTCACACGCAAGGCGGGCCGCGACCTCTCAGCCGGGATCGCAACTCTCGAGCAGCGCCTGGCGGAGGCCGAAACAGCCGTCAGCGAGCGCGAGGCGGCCTTCGACCAGCTCTCGGACGCGATCGCCAGGCTGGCCAACGGCGATGACGAGAACCTGGCCGCTGCCATCGACGCGCTGTCGAAGAGCCTCGCCTCCACCAGCTTCCGCCAGCTCGTGGCCGAGGCGCAGCGTACCGCCACGGCGCGTGACGACGATGTGCTGGCGCGCATCCAGAATGCCGCGGGCCAGATCGACAAGATTGACGCGCGCGCGGGTGAGCGCCGCGGCCAGCTTGACGCGCTGGCGGCGCGCCGCTCTGACCTGCTGCGCATCGCCGCCGAGTTCCGCCGCCAGCGCTATGACGACAGCTCCTCGGTCTTCACCAAGGACGATCTCTTCGGCGACCTGCTCAGGCAGCTGCTCGCCGGGGCCATCACCGCGGGGCAATACTGGAAGGAGCTGCAGCGCCACCAGAACCGCCAGCGCCGCGCCTCTGACCGCTTCCCCCATTATGACGATATCGTGCTGGGCCCGGGCGGCGGCATGTCATGGCCGCGCTTCCCGCAGGGCGGCAGCTGGGGCGGCAGCTGGGGCGGTGGCCTGTCGCTTCCCGGCGGTCCGCTTCCGGGCGGCGGCCGCGGCGGCGGCATCTCCTTTCCCTCAGGCGGCGGCCGCTTCCGCACCGGCGGCTCGTTCTGAGGCAAGGGTGCTTAACGCGACCCTGTTCATGGCAGCATGTGCGTCAGCGGCCCGCCAGCAGCTTCCGCAGCTTTGCCTCGCGCATGTCAGCTGCTTCGCCATAGGCCAGCGTGCCGGCGAAGCGGCCATCGGCGTCCATGAGGAAAATGGAAGCCGTGTGGTCCATGGTGTAGCCGCCGTCGCTGGTTGGAACCTTGGCGTAGTGGACGCGAAAATCGGCAGCGAGCTTCGGCAGCTGCGCGAGGCCCGGCACCAGGCCTTCGATGCGCGGGTCGAAGTTGGCCATGTAGTCCTTCATCATCTCCGCCGTGTCGCGCTCGGGGTCCACGGTGATGAAGAACACGCGGAATGACTTTGCGTCGTCGCCCAGTCTCTCGAGCAGCGCGCTCATCTCATAGAGGGCGGTGGGGCAGACCTCCGGGCAATGCGTGAAGCCGAAGAACACCGCATAGGGCTTTCCGGCGAGATCGTGCGAGTCGACATACCCGCCCTTCGACGAGGCCAGCCGGAACGGCCCGCCGATATCAACGCTTGGAATTCTCTCCGTCATTACTCCGGACGTCAACAGGATGCCTGCAACTGCCGCTCCAATGAGCCCGGCAAGAACCAATGCAATTAGCGAAACTCTTCGGATCACCGCTCAATTCCCGCTACTGTGAGTTTGTTGATCCATGCGCGTGACCTTGATGTCCAGCGCCGGGCTCTATCACCATCGTGCCTTCGAAACTTGAGAACTTGGCAAGGATCTCCGGATCAAGGGCAGCTTCCGCAGCGGTCAGTTCTGCGACCAGGGTCTTGGCATCCGCAGCGGAGATGTTTGCATTCTCGAGAAGCTTTGGGTCCTTGAGGCCATCCCCGCTGCAAAGGCGAATCTGCCATTGGCCATCCACGCGCCAGAGAAGCGCGCGTCCGCCCTTGTCGCCCTGCACCCAGCCTGCGATCGCGTTGTCACCGAGAACGACGACGGGATCGACGGAGAGCTGGCTATCGGGCGTATCGAACATGCCCTTCATGAGGTGAGTAATGGCGTGCTTGTCATCATGCGCGAATGCCGCTCTGGGGAGAAGCCCCAGCATGAGGCCAGTTGCCAACACGTTGCGGCGTGTGATGCTCGACATGGTAATGCTCCGTTCCTGATGTTGTTGTACTGTTTTCACGTGCTTGTCAGTCCAGCAGCCTTCGGCTCGCGCAGAGCTTGGCCTGAGAGGACTCAGTCTGTTTCAATTCTGATGCCGATGCCTGCCTTCCGGAATTCGGCGATGAGCGCGTCTGCGAGACTGGTGAGGCCGGAGGGGAGGGAGAAAGGGTATCCTCCCCTCCGGTTCCCGAGCGGCCGCGCAGCATGAAAGGGGTTCCAGCTGGCCGGCCTCTCAAGCTTCAGTCCATTCCGGCATTGGGCGCCATGACATCGTAGTCGATATCGACGGTGCCGGCCTTTTCGAAGGTGAGCGTGCCAGTGATGGCCTCTCCTTCCTTGACGGGCGCATTCAATCCCATGAACATGATGTGCAATGATTTTGGCTTGAGCTCCACGGTCGCTCCCGGTGGAATGACGATGCCGCCAGGAATTTCTGCCATTTTCATCACGTCGCCTTCCATCTTCATTTCGTGAATCTGGACAGTGGGCGAAATCGTTGCTGTCGCCTTGACCAGCCGGTCCTCTTCCTTGCCATTGTTGGTGATGGTCAAGAACCCGGCTGCGACGTCGGCCCCCATGGGAGACTGCCTGGCCCAGGGATGGCCGATGACGATGTCGCCGATCTTGATTTCGTGGGCCCGCGCGTCAGAGAGCGTGAAGACCGCTCCGAGGGTGAGGGCGGCGGCAAAGGTGATTTCCTTGAACAGTTTCATGTCGTTTCTCCAGAGATGTGAGTCAGGAATGCATGAGTCCGGCTTCCTTCAGCCGCTTGGGCAGGAGGAAGTCGATGAGGGCGAAGAGGGCGATGGCGAGACCGCCGAGCGGGAACGCAATGGCAAGCACGGCACCGAGGACAAGAGCGCCCGCTGGCACCGTGTAACTCCGTGGATACTTCGGTGAACCAAACTGGCCCACCGGCCTGCGCTTCCACCACATGACCACACCCGATATGCAGAGGAACACGCAGGCCAGGCAGAAGACCGTGTTGATGGCGAAATTCCACCAGCCGAGCTGGCCCTCATGCAGCGCAATGCCGACGGCCATCGCCTTGGCGGCCACGCCGTAGTCGGCATAACGCACATCGGCGAGCACCTTGCCTGAGTACTGGTCGACATGGACGGTCCGGTCCAGCGTGGGGCTCGCGCCGTCATAGCTCATGCTGGTCTGCGAAATCGTCCACACGCCCGTCTCGCCCTCCGGCGGGGTAACGCGCATGCGGCCCTCGATGCCCAGCGCGCGGCCAAGCTGCACCATGCCCGTCAGGTCAAGCGGCGTGCCGCCCGGCAGAACCGCAACCCCGGCAGCCGAACCCGATTGAGGAAGCGGCGTCTGTTCGAGGCCCCAGGGAACCTGCTTCTCGCCCGTTCCGTTGAGCGAGAGGTGGGTCTTGTCGGAGAGGGGCACATTGTCCCATTTCTCGGCCGGGAAGGTGCTCCAGGCCTGCATGAACCGCTCCCCCCAGACCGATGCCCATGCAAGGCCCGTGACCATGAAGAACACGAGGATGATGGCCATCCACGCGCCGGTCGTCTCATGCCAGGATTTCCACAGGCTGCGTCCGCTGGCGCTGAACCGCGGAACCAGCGCCGCCCCGAAGCCCTCGCCGCGCGGCCACCCCAGGTAAACGCCGGTGACGGCGAGGATGAT
>CAIYXE010000273.1 GCA_903930095.1 uncultured Hyphomicrobiales bacterium | reverse complement strand
TGCCAGTCCGCAAGAGGCTGGCCCTCGATTTCCACGCGCAGCATCTGCGCGATGGGTGCCAGATCGGTGTCCGCATCCATGACGCCGAGCAGATCATACCAGGCGGTTCCCTCTGCAACAGCTGCACCGTCTGTCGGTGCCTCGATCAGGTCGCAGGTCAGCACGATCTGCCGCGCGGCAAAGCGCACGCCCTTCTCGACTGAGGCCCCGCGCCGAGACAGACGGCGTGAGATACGGGGCACGAGCTTCATCCAGACGCGCGACCATGGCGTACGCCCACGGATGAGCGCCGCCATGACCTGATGCTCCATGAGATCCAGGGCAAGCTCCATTCCCTCGTCCGTGTGCGGGATGGTGATGACGCTTTCCTCACCCGCAACCTCGACCCGCGCCGCTATGGCCGCCTCTATAACGAGGTCGCAGGAGACATTGCCGTTGAACAGGTCCCGCCCCGTCACCTCCATCTCGTGATCGTCGGTGGTGACGATCAGGATGGGCTGGCGCTCCTCGGCAATGGTCTGGTCGATGGGCGCAATGGCGCTGTCATGGACGCGCCCCTCCGCCAGTGTGGCACCGCGCAGGGCGCGGGCAGCGGCGATGCGCATGGCAAGACGAGCGAGGCTCACGTCGACACTCCTTCAACGCCGAAAACCGTTCCCGACCGGAACGGTTTCTCTGTCCAGATCAAAGGGGGGCATGTTCCAGACGGGAACATGCCCCTCCCCCGCAATGTTTCGCTGCGCAACGCGGAGGCTCACTCAGCAACATCCTCCCGGACGAGAAGAAGGTTGAGATCGCCCATGCTGGTGGGATGAATAGCGGCGATGGCGTAGCACGGGCTTCCACATCGATCCGGCAATCTGACCTGATCGCCCTTGGCAGGCCGGAACCCCAGTTCGGCAACCTGCGCGGCAGCAATCCAGAAGGCTGTCTGCTCAGAGAGGACACGTGTCGTACCGCCGAACTCCCCGCCCCGGCTTTGCCCCCGGAAATCGGAGGTTGCAGCAAGGGCGGAGAAGATGCCCCGGACCCTCACCGCCATACGATCTGCGTCGGCTGCGGCCTCGACATATTGATTGCCTCGGCGCGGGATCAGCACGGCCTCTTCTCCGAAGCCAGCCACCGCCGCCCCGGACACCAGCGCATCGAGGGCGTCAAAGGCCGAGGTCATGAATCACCCCGCCTCATGCGTCAGGTCCGCTTGCCGGGGATCAGCACGCGCGGACGGGTGCAGTAGTGCAGCGCGTTCATCTGGAACTCCAGGTTCACGCCCTTGCCGTTCATCATCTCCCACTGCTTGGCGTAAAGCCGCTGGCCGGGTGTGTTCACCGTCTCGATGTAGTCGGCGGGCCCGTAGACCGTCCGGAACAGGCCGGGTACACCCGTCGGGAACAGATGACACTTGTTGGTGTCAATCCCGATTGTGCCGCCGCCCTTGTAATTGGCCCAGGTGATACCGCCAAAGTCGAAGGAACCGTGGAAGCCGCTGACCCCCGCGCTGACATAGGCGCCCCG
>CAIYXE010000272.1 GCA_903930095.1 uncultured Hyphomicrobiales bacterium | reverse complement strand
TCGATTCGGCAAGGCTCGTCAGGTTTTCGGTGTTGCGGCCTGTCAGCATGACCTCGGCGCCCTGGTCGGCCAGCACCACGGCCAGCGCCGCGCCGAGGCCGCGGCCCGCACCTGTGACGATCACGCGCTTGCCCTCGAATGCCACGCCCGCCTCCTGTTTCAGTATGTATCCGCCGCCCTGACGGAGCGTGCGAAGACCGCAATGATAAGCGCTGCGATGACGGTGAGGAAGAGGGCGGTGTTGATGTCCGTCAGTTGCGCCGCGAAGCCGATGAGCGGCGGCCCCATGAGAAAGCCCGTGTAGCCCAGCGTCGTCACCGCCGCGATGCCGCGGCCAGGCGCATCAGGCTCCAGCCTGCCGCCGCCAGCGAACAGCACGGGCGTGATGTTGCCAAGCCCGAGGCCTGCGAAGACGAAGGCCGCGATCGCAAGATAGGGCGTTGGCGCGGTGAGGGCGAGAGCCGTTCCGCCCGCCGCCAGCAGCGCACTCCACACCACCATGCGAACCGCCCCGATGCGCAGCCTGATCCAGTCTCCGGTCAGGCGGGCTGCCGCCATGCCGCCCTGGTAGAAGCCAAAGCCAAGGGCCGCGAGGCCGGCGTCGATCTCGAATTTCTGACGCATCATGATGGCGGCCCAGTCGAGGATCGAGCCCTCGATCATCAGCGCCAGGAAACACAGGAGCCCGAGCCCGATGGTGGCGCGGGTGGGCCAGGCGAAGTGTGAGCCGGAAAGGCCCTTGTCCGCCGCGGCCGGAAGATAGAAACGCGCCGCCACAACCTGGATCGCCGTGCACAGAAGCAGGATGATGATGGCCTGCCGCGCTTCGCCGAAGGCCTCGAGAAGGGCCCCGCCGAGAAACGCCCCGATGGCGCCGCCCACGCTGAATCCGGCGTGCAGCATCGACATGGTCGGCCGCTTCAGTTCCTTTTCGACGGCGATGCCGTGGGCGTTCATGGAAACATCCATGCTGCCGATGGCCATGCCCATGACGAAGCCCGCCATGACGAATGTCACCAGCGACGGCGCCAGGATCGGGCCGAGGAAGGTGATGCAGAACAGCAGCCCGGTGATGGTGGTCAGGACCGCGCTGCCGAAGCGGTTGATCATCACGCCCGCCGCGGGCATGGCGCACACCGCGCCCCCGGCGAAGGCGAGCAATGCAAGGCCGAACACGCCCGGCCCCACCTCCAAACGCTCCTTGGCAAGCGGAATATGCGGCACCCAGGCGCCCACCAGGATGCCATGCAGCAGAAAGGTCGCGGCCACGGCCCAGCGGGCCTGTGTGGGGGAGGAAGAAATCATCGGGGAATTCACTTCGTATGTTGCGCTGCATCCCTAGCCGATTGCGCAGTGGTCCGCCACACGGCATTCTGCAACCGGTGGCTCTGCGAGGTTGGGGAACGGCGCATCGAGTCGACCAAGGTCTTGCCAGGAGTGTCCCCATGACCACCAGCGAAGAGACGACCGCCATCGCCCCGCGCCCGCCGGCGGTGAAGATCAACACCATCGGGTTTGCGGATGTGAAGGCCGCCCTCGCCCAGGGCTGGCGGGACTTCACCCGTGCTCCCGCCATTGGCCTGTTCTTCGGCGCGATCTATGCCGCGGGCGGTATTGCCATCTGGCTGCTGCTCAGTGTCTACCATGAGCCGTGGTGGATCATCCCTATCGCGGTGGGCTTTCCGCTGATCGGACCTTTCGTGGCGGTGGGCCTCTATGAAACGAGCCGCAGGCTGGCTGCCGGCCAGCCCCTGCATTTCGGCGAGATCCTCACCGTCATTTTCGCACAGAGAAAGCGGCAGGTGGCGTGGATGGCCTTCGTCGTGCTGTTCATCTTCTGGATGTGGCTCTACGAGGTGAGGATGCTGCTGGCGATCTTCCTCGGGTTCAAGTCATTCTCCTCCATCGGCGCCTTTCTCGCGGTGGCGACGACGACGCCCGAGGGCATCTGGTTCCTGATCGTGGGCACGGCAGTCGGCGCCTTCGTCTCCTTCGTGCTGTTTTGCACGACGGTGGTGGCGATCCCGCTGCTGCTCGAGCGCGAGATCGACCTCATCACGGCGATGATCTCGAGCTTCAAGGCAGTCTTCCAGAACCTCGCGCCGATGATCGGCTGGGGCATCATCATCGTGGCGCTCACCTTCGCAGCCCTTCTGCCCGCATTCCTGGGCCTGCTCCTCGTGCTGCCCGTGCTGGGCCACGCGACGTGGCACCTCTACAAGAAGGTGGTGGCGGAGGAGCAAAGCTGAACCTTTCCCTTCTCCCGTCCGCAGGCTGGGAGAAGGTGGCGCGAAGCGACGGATGAGGGCCTGCTTCAACATCGGGACTCGTTGAAAGAGCCCCTCATCCGCCCTGTCGGGCACCTTCTCCCATCGCGTCGCGACGGGAGAAGGGTATAAACATCGCACAGCTTTCCCTTCTCCCGTCCGCAGGATGGGAGAAAGTGGCGCGAAGCGACGGATGAGGGCCTGCTTCAACATCGGGACTCGTTGAAAGAGGCCCTCATCCGC
>CAIYXE010000271.1 GCA_903930095.1 uncultured Hyphomicrobiales bacterium | reverse complement strand
GGGGCTGTCCGGCAACCTGAACACGTGAGCGGATGGAGAAGCTGATGAACAGACGCATCGTTGCCATTTTCGCGGTCATTCTTGGCCTCTTCCTGGCGCCCGGCATCATGCCGGCGCCGGTGGAAGCCGTCACCGTCAACATCAACATCGGCACGAACCTCAGCAGCGGCCGCGGGATCACCTGCGCACAGGGCGAGCGCCATTTGCGCAACCGCGGCTTCCGCGACGTTCGCCGCATCAACTGCCGTGGCCGCTACTTCGTCTATCGCGCCTGGCGCGGCGGAAACCGGTTCGAGATCGCCGTGCGCTCACGCGATGGCCGCGTTGTGGACGTGCGCCGCCTCAGGCGGTAAGGCCACGCCCAACGGGATTTGCGGAAATTCCCTTCGGGGGATTGCGATAAACTGTTGCTGAACCGTGCAATCGCGCGCATCATCAACGATGCAAAACACGTCATCCAGTGGAAGCCCGCCAGTTTCCGTGCAGGATCGAACCTGGGAGGTTGCAATGGCTTTGAAGACGCGTTCCGTGAATTCCGCCGTGAATGGACCAGCCAGCAAGTCCAGGCGGCATCTGCTGCAGGCAGCGCTTTCCCTCGCGCTGGCGCCCGCGGTGGTAACCGGGCTGGGCTCCTCGCCCGCAGCGGCCGCCTCCGGGCGCATCGAGTTTCGGGTGGTGCGCGGCGGCTTCGTGCTTGGCTTCAGCAGCGGCAGCGGGTCGCTGTTTTTCCAGGGCGACCGTTACCCGCTGAAGATCGGCGGCGTGAGCCTCGGTGCCACGATCGGCCTCGCCTCGGCTGATTTCGTGGGCCGCGTCCGCCACCTGCGCCGCGCCCGCGATATCGAGGGCACCTACCGGTCAATCGGGGCCGGCCTTGCCGCCGCGGGCGGGGGCGCTGTCGCCAGGCTGCGCAATTCGCGCGGTGTGGAGCTTGAGATTTCCGGAAAGCAGATCGGCTTCAAGGCCTCGGTCGATCTGAGCGGCCTGCGGGTCCGGCTGGCGCGCTAGGATCGGCGCACGGCACCTTGATGGCGAATGAGTTGGCTTACGATGCGGTGATCGTCGGGGCGGGCCATAATGGCCTTGCCGCGGCGGTCCATCTGGCCCGGCACGGCTGGAAGGTCGGCGTGTTCGAGGCCAAGGATGAGGCGGGTGGTGCCGTCAAAACGCGTGAGCTGACACTGCCCGGCTTCCGCCATGACGTGGCCGCGATGAACCTCAGCCTGTTCGCGGGCTCCCCCTTCCTGCGCGAGCATGGCGCAGCACTCACCCGCCATGGCCTGGCCTTCGCGCCGGCGGCCCATTGCTTCGCCTCGGTCTTCCCCGGCAACAGCTGGTTCGGCGTCTCGAAGGATCCCGCCACGACGCTGGCCCGGCTTGAGGCGATCGACCCGCGCGATGCGGCGGCCTGGCAGGCCATGCTGGCGCGCTTCGGCGCGGATGCCCCGCACATCTTCGGGCTGCTCGGCAACGTCATGCCGTCCTGGGCGGTGGCAAAAGTGATCTGGAAGGCCTGGCGGCAGAACGGCACGGCCTGGACCATGGACATGCTGCGCTTCCTCACCATGCCGGTCCGGACATGGGCGGACACGCATTTCCATGACCCCCGGGTGAAGGCCACGGTGGCCGCCTGGGGCATGCACCTCGACTTTCCGCCAGACGTCGCGGGCGGCGCGCTGTTTCCCTATCTCGAATCCATGGCGAACCAGGCCTTCGGCATGGTGATCGGCCAGGGCGGTGCGGATACGATGATCAAGTCCTTGACCGGCTATCTGGCCGAGCTCGGCGGCGACGTGCATCTGGGCGTGCCGGTGGCCGAGGTCATGCACACGGCGGGACGTGCCAGCGGCATCAGGCTTGCCGATGGCCGCAGCATCACCGCGCGCCGCGCCGTGATCGCCAACGTGACGCCGGGCGTGCTG
>CAIYXE010000270.1 GCA_903930095.1 uncultured Hyphomicrobiales bacterium | reverse complement strand
GCGAGGTGGTGGTGACCCCGCTCTACGGTTATGCGACGCCGCTGCTCCGCTACAGGTCTGGCGACTTCGTCGTGGCCGGGCCAGCCTGTGGCTGCGGGCGTGTCCTGCCGACGATTGCCAGCATCGCGGGCCGGCGGGAGCACATGTTCACACGGCCCGGAGAGGCACCGGGGCTTCCGAAGATTGACCGCTTCCGCCTGTTGCAGATCATGGGCCATGACGAATGGTTGCTGGCGCAACTCTCGGAGGAAGACATTGAGTTCCGCTATACCGGAAGTCTTACCGGCTCACAGGAGCAAGCGATCGGCGAGCACCTTGACGAGGTGCTCGGCGGGCGCTTCCGCAGCCGGTTCAGGAATGTGGATGCTCTGCCGTTGACCTCTGGCGGCAAGCGCCACTTCACACTGAACCCATGCGTTCAGCCGCCGGTTTAGGAGGCGAGTTGCCGGGTCTTGCGGACCAGCACTTCGGCGGCCCTGTCGAATGCGCCGAATTGGTCGATCAGCAGTTGCCGGCCCAGGAGTTCACCCTTCCTGTCGCCCACGAGGCTCGCGCCGCCCATTTGCCGGCGTATGCCCGCAGTTACCTTTGAGGAAAAGTGCCAGGTATTGCCTCCGGGGTTGCATTCAAGAATGAACAGCCTGCCTGTTCGTTCCTCGCGCAGAATGTCCATGCCGAGGAGGGGGATGCTGGGGAACGCGTCGCCGACGCGCCGTGCGAGTTCCAGCACATCCTCGTCGTTGCAGCGGAGGCGCTCGCGGAAGTCTCCAGTGTTGGTGATCCTCAGCTTCTCGATCTCCGCATCCGTCCCGGGAACAGGAGGCCGCGGCACCTTCTCGCGGGCCAGCCAGCAGTAGAGCGGTACCCCGAACAGCGTCAGCACGCGGTAGATCGGGATCATCGCCCCGATGTCGATGAAACGCTGGACGATGAACCCATTGCGGTCGCGATGGATGACATGATCGCGCGGAAAGTCGTTCCAGCCCATGGTCTCGATTCTGCGGCGCCGGAAGAGCTGCACACCGCGGCCGAAGGACGCGAATTTGGGGTCAATCGGTTTCAGGACCACGAACTCGCCAAACAGGAACGGGTCAAGTTTCAACCCAGGCGTGAATAATGCGATCGGCGGCGAAGGCAGGCCAGCTTCGGCGAAGATGCGGTGTTGGCCTGGTTTGTGGATCTGGTGGTTCATGAGGACCGGCCCCCGCCGAATCTCGGCAACGAACTTGGCAAGAAATGCCACCGTCAGCGTCGGCAGCCGCCATTCTTCATCACCTATAACCGACTGGACGCGAGGGCCGACCGCCTTTACAGCAATGCCGGGATCGATTGCAGAAATGCGCCGGGAAATGTCTTCAAAATCACGTACATACTCGGGGCCGCGATGAATGAGGACGAGATTGCAGTCTGCCATGTGGTTCGCTCTTTGGAGGCCTCGCCCGGAATCGAACCGGGGTGCAAGGATTTGCAGTCCTCTGCGTAACCACTCCGCCACGAGGCCTTCGGGCGCGGCTTATAGTGGATGGCTCCCTGCGAAACAACCACTTCTTCCATGACCTGTGGCTGGCCGGGGACCGATGTATGGACTTGCGCAGAGGGCTTCGCTAACGCATTATTAAATCAGTTATTCCTCCCGCTGCTTCAGGACGATAATGACCGACTTCACCGCCGCACGTCTCAACATGGTCGAGTCGCAAGTGCGACCCAACGGCATTACCGACCGCCGGATCATTGCGGCGATCGAGAGCCTTCCGCGTGAAGTCTTTGTTCCTGAAGGCAAGCAAGCCGTTGCATATATGGATGAGGACGTGCCTCTGGAGCCTGCCGACAAGTCCGCAGGCCCGCGCGCGCTGATTGAGGTGATGGCCTTCGCCCGCATGCTGCAGCATGCGGCGATCAAGCCGGAAGACAGGGTCCTGGTGGTTGGCGCGGGCACTGGCTACGGCGCGGCCGTGATTGCGGCACTCGCCCAGCGCACGGTAGCACTCGAATGTGATGCTGCTCTTGCTGCAGCGGCGCGCCGGAACCTTGAGGGCGTGGCGGGAGCAATCGTCGTCGAGGGTCCGCTCGCTGCCGGTGTTCCGGGCGAGCAGCCTTTTGACGTCATCATCGTGGAGGGCCGGGTCGAGGACGTGCCCCAGGCCTGGCTTGACCAGCTTTCAGACGGCGGGCGGCTCATTGCCGTCGTCGGCGAGGCGGACATGGCAAAGGCTTGCGTTCATACGAGGTCGGGCTCGGCCATCGCCGTGCGCCCGGTCTTCGATGCATCGGTGGCGGCCCTGCCTGGGCTGCGGAAGAAGAAGCCTGCTTTCACGTTCTGAGCGACTAGGAAATTCAAGGTGTGCGTTATGCGAGTTTGGGTGGTGACTTCATGAGACGTTACTCGGCAAGAGGCCTGCTCTCCGGTGCAGCCATTATGATGGTTGTGATGACGCTGCAGTCCGGCACCGGGCAGGCCGATACGCTGTTCGGCGCCATGGAAAAGGCTTATGTGACCAACCCCACGCTCAACGCCGCACGGGCCGGCCAGCGGGCCACGGATGAACGCGTTCCGCAGGCGCTGTCCGGCTGGCGGCCGTCTGTCACCGTCTTTGGTGATGCCCGGAGCGAGTCCGTGGTGAAGAACGATCAGCAACAAGGCTGGGCTCTGCGGCAAGAACGGACCGAGTCCGGCAGCTTGGCCATCGCGCTGAACCAGCCGGTCTTCCAGGGGTTCCGCACGGTCGAGAGCACCAAGGCTGCCGAGGCGGAGGTTGATGCGGGACAGCAAGGCCTGCTGCAAACAGAGCAGCAGGTTCTGTTCAATGTCGTGCAGGCTTACATGGACGTTTATGCTGGCCGCCAGCTTGTGGTGCTGCGCCGGCAGGACGTCGCCGCACTCCAGACCCAGGTTACCGCCTCGAACGAGCGCTTCGCCGTGGGCGAGATCACCCGCACCGATGTGGCGCAGTCCGAAGCGCGGCTTGCCGAGTCACGCAATGCGCTGGTCCAGGTGCAGACGCGTCTGGCACAGGACATCGCCACCTATATCCAGCTGGTGGGCAACGAGCCCGGCAAGCTCTCCTATCCAAAGATCGCGAAGCTGCCGAAGTCGCTGTCCTCGGCTCTGGACATTGCCGGCGAGATCAATCCCAGGTTGTTGGCACAGGCCTTCGTCGAGGTGGCGGCCAACAGCAACATCGGCATCGCCCGTGCGGCGCTGCTGCCGAGTGCTGGCCTCGAGGCACGGGCACTGACGGCTGACTCCGATTTCGGCGAGGATAGGACGGGAATCCGGTCCGCTTCCATTGCAGCCCAGCTCTCGATCCCGATCTATGAATCTGGTCTCGCCTATTCGCAGGTGCGTGAGGCCAAGCAGCGCGCGAGCCAGAGCCGCATCCAACTGATTGAAGTGGCCCGCGACGTGCGCAGCGCCGTGGCGCAGTCATGGAATGAGTATATGGGTCTGGGTCAGATCATCCAGAACACGAAGACCCAGGTAAGGGCGGCGCAGCTTGCCCTGACGGGCGTCCAGCAGGAATATCAGGCCGGAACCCGCACCACGCTCGATGTTCTGGATGCCCAGCGCGAGTTGGTCTCGTCGCAGGTGCTGCAGGTGAATGCCGAGAAATCCCGCGTGGTAGCTGGCTATCAGCTGCTCGCCGCCATCGGCCGCCTCACGGCCCGCGACATTGGCCTGTCCGTGCCGCTTTACGAGCCCGAGGAGAATTACCTCCGGGTCCGCGACAAGTGGATCGGCACGGATGTCAAGACCGTCGACTAAGGCAATGGCGGCATATCGACAAGGTGGGTGCACTGGCGTAATCCTTGTCATTCAACGGGGCGAGATGCTCCCGACAAGGTGGACGACGTGACTGCAGAACCGCGCATGGAAGATCTTCTGGCTTCGATCCGCAAGGCCATTAACGAGGACATTGGTCCCGAAACGGCTGCCCCTCCGGCAGGACAAGCCATGACCGGCCAGCCGGCCGCAACATCGAGTGAAATCGAGCAACTGCGCGAGAAGATCACGCGGTCCCGGACCGGGGCAGCGGCGGCCCCGCGCGATCCCGCCCAGCGCGCCGCAAGCCTTGCCGAAGCCCTGCGCAGTAACACCCCGCGCCGCGCCTGGCGCGACATTGAGCCGGTTTTGCAGGTGCAGTCGCCCCCGCCAGCACCACCAGCGCCGCGCCTCAGGGCCGCCGTCACTGAACCTGAACCCCCGCGCGCGCCCGTGCGGGCGGAACGGCCGATGGCACGGCCTGCGCCGCGCTTCCCCCGGGAGCCGCAACCTTCCGCATGGCCCAGCGAAGACGCCGGTACATCGCTTTTGCGTGACGGCGATCGGACGCCAAAGACTGAGGGCGCGCCGATTCTGTCGGGCGGTTCGGCCCAGGCCGTGCAGTCGGCCTTTGGCCGCCTGGCCGACAGTGTGCTTGCCCGCGCCATCGGCGAACAGTCGATCGAGGACATGACCCGCGACCTCCTCAAGGTCATGCTGAAGCAATGGCTGGATGAAAAACTTCCCTCGCTGGTGGAGCGGCTCGTCCGGGAGGAAATCGAGCGCGTGGCAAGGACGGGGCGCTGAGCCCACCCGCAAGGGCAGGTTGACCGCCCGCTTTTCTGCCCCGTTATCTCGCCAGCGGCGCTGCGTTATCAGGCAGCCTTTGGCTTTTTGGGCGCGGCCTTTTTCGATGCTTTGCGGGCAGGGGCCTTCTTCTTCGGGGATGCTTTCTTGGGCGCCGTCTTGCCTTTTGTGGGGCTCTTGGCTTCGCGTTCCGCAAGCAGAGCCAGCGCATCCTCCATCGTCAGGGATTCCGGATCCTTGTCGCGGGGCAGGGTGGCGTTGGTCTTGCCGAATTTCACATAGGGGCCGTAGCGGCCCTTCATCACCTGAATGCTGCCGCCGCCTGCGGGATGGGCCCCCAGATCCTTGATGGCGCCTGCTTTTGGCCGCTGGAATCCGCGCGCCTTCTTTTCCGCCAGAATGTCCACTGCACGGTTGATGCCGATGGTGAACACGTCCTCGGGCGTCTCAAGATTGGCATAGGTGCCGTCATGCAGCACGAAGGGCCCGAAGCGGCCGAAATTGGCGACGATGGGCTTGCCCGATTCCGGATGGATGCCGACCTCGCGCGGAAGGGACAGCAGCTTCAACGCTTCCTCCAGCGTGATGTCCTCCGGCTTCTTTCCCTTGGGGATCGACGCGCGCTGCGGCTTCTCGCCCTCGACGGCCTCACCCAGCTGCAGATAGGGGCCGAAGCGACCGGCGCGGCGCGTAACCTTTTCGCCCGTTTCCGGGTCAACGCCGAGGAGAACGCCCTCTGCCGGAACGGCCTCCGCACCTTCCGCCCCCGGTGACATCGGGCGCGTGAACTTGCAGTCGGGATAGTTCGAACAGCCGATGAACGAGCCGAACTTGCCGAGCTTCAGGGAGAGCTGGCCCCCGCCACAGGACGGGCAGGCGCGTGCATTTCCGCCATCCTCGCGGGGCGGGAAGATGTGCGGGGCGAGGATGTCGTTCAGCGCATCGAGCACGTTGGTGACGCGGAGTTCCTTGACGTCTTCCAGTGCCACCGTGAAGTCGCGCCAGAAGTCGCGCAGCACCTGCTTCCAGTCGATCTCGCCGGCGGAAACCTTGTCGAGCTGCTCCTCGAGGCCGGCTGTGAAGTCGTATTCGACGTAACGGCGGAAGAAGCTTTCGAGGAAGGCGGTAACAATCCGGCCCTTGTCCTCCGGAATTAGACGCTTCTTGTCCAGCCTGACATAGCCGCGCGTCCTGAGGGTTTCGAGAATGGATACATAGGTCGACGGGCGGCCGATACCGAGTTCTTCCAGCTTCTTGATGAGCGAAGCCTCGGAATAGCGCGGCGGGGGCTCCGTGAAGTGCTGAATGCCCTCGATCTTCTTGACCCCGATTGAATCGCCCCGGGCCATTGCGGGAAGGCGGCGGGAATCCTCGTCCTCGCCGTCGTCCAGGCTTTCGGAATAGACTCTCAGGAAACCGTCGAACTTCACCACGGAACCCGTGGCGCGGAAGGAATATTGCTTGCCGTCATGCCCGAGCGTGCCGAGATCTGCGGTCGTGCGCTCCAGTTCGGCACTTTCCATCTGGCTGGCGATGGTCCGCTTCCAGACCAGCTCGTAAAGCGCGAACTGGTCAGGGTCGAGCTTGCCGCGGACGCTCATCGGATGACGTGACATTTCCGTGGGGCGGATCGCCTCGTGTGCCTCCTGGGCGTTCTTCGCCTTGGTGGTGTAGTGGCGGGGAACGGAAGGCAGATAGGGCTCTCCGAAATTCTTGAGGATCGCATTGCGGGTGGCAGCGATAGCCTCCGGCGCCATGTCGACGCCGTCGGTTCTCATGTAGGTGATGAGGCCAACCGTCTCGCCGCCGATGTCGATCCCTTCATAGAGGCGCTGGGCGATCTGCATGGTGCGGGAAGACGAGAACCCGAGCTTGCGGGATGCTTCCTGCTGCAGCGTGGACGTGCGGAAGGGCGGGTAGGGGTGACGCTTGGCCGGCTTCGATTCGATCGAGTCGACCTTGAAGGGCTGGCCCCTGACCGCCTGCTCGATGGCGCGCGCCGTGGCTTCGTTCGTGATTTCCAGCTTGCCGAGCTTCTTTCCCGCGATGGCGCTGAGGGAGGCCTGAAACTCCTGGCCCTGTGGCGTCGTGAAGGCGCCGTCGATGGTCCAGTACTCCTGGGCGCGGAAGGCTTCGATCTCGAGTTCGCGCTCGCAGATGAGGCGGAGTGCTACGGACTGGACGCGGCCCGCGGAGCGCGAACCGGGCAGCTTCCGCCACAGCACGGGAGACAGCGTGAAACCCACCAGATAGTCGAGCGCGCGGCGGGCCAGATAGGCCTCAACCAGTGCGCCATCGACCTCGCGCGGGTTCTGCATGGCTTCGAGCACTGAGTTCCGGGTGATCGCGTTGAACACCACGCGCTGCACGGCCTTGCCCTTCAGGGCACCCTTTTTCCGCAGGACTTCGAGCACGTGCCAGGAAATGGCCTCTCCCTCGCGGTCGGGGTCGGTTGCCATGATCAGGCGATCGTCGGTCTTCAGGGCGGCGGCGATGTCCGAGAGGCGCTTCGCCGACTTTCCGTCGACCTCCCAATCCATCTCGAAATCGGCATCGGGCCTCACCGAGCCATTCTTGGCAGGCAGGTCGCGGACATGGCCATAGGAGGCCAGGACGATGAAATCCTTGCCCAAATACTTGTTGATGGTCTTGGCCTTGGCCGGTGATTCAACGACGACGACAGTCATTCACAGTCCTGAACAGGTTCCGGGGCCTCATATAGGGATCGTCCGACCGCTGCAAGGCGGCTATATTTCCACCGCCCACACCGTGGATTCAATCTTAAGACGCTTTCATTCCCATTAAGCACGTATAGAGTGAAAAGAGGGGAAAACAGACAACCTTGAGAGGATTCGATGGACAGCAGGCGGCGGGCAACAACTCAGGATACAGTCGCGGGAGCGGCAGAAACGGCAATGGCAAGCCTTCCAGCCCGCCAGCGCGATACAGCCGAATACATCTCCGAAATGATCCTGGAACTGCGCAACCTCGCCAGGGTCCAACAACTCTACACTGTAATGGTGCCCCTGGAATACGCCTACTATGAGGCCTTCAGCGTTGCCAACCGGGTGGAGGTTCCGGACGGCGAGGTGGAGCGCATCAAGGAATTGTCCAAGACCAGCCAGAAGCTGGAGCAACTTCCACCCGCTGGCTGACGTCAGAGAGCGTGACGGCGCGCACCCAGCGGTTCCGCATGGGCGATGACCCGGCGGATGTCGCCGAAGCGGTCCTTCAGGCCCGCCTCAACCCGGTCGATGTCGTCATGGATCTGCTCGACACTGTCGCCGGGCGCGCACCGGCAGTGGTAGTGCAGGAACAGGCCTTCCTCGTTTCGCCTGAGCCTGATGCTGTGGATATCGGTGAGGCGGGGGTAGAGTGCGGCAAGCTGCGTGAGTGCCGCCACCACCTCCGCGGTGAGGCCTGAGGGCGCATCCTGAACCTGAAGCATCCGCTCCGGCTGTGGTTCGATGTGGCTCTCCACCTCAACGTCAGAGCCCAGTTCGCCCCGGATCGCCTCCTCGAGGGCGGTCGCCGTCTCATGGGCCTCGCCCAGCGGCATCGAGCCCTCGACCTCGAGGTCGAAGCTGATGGCGAGCTTGTCGCCGATCTTCTGCGCCGTGAGATGATGGATCGCAAGGTTCCGGCGCGTGGCGATCAGCATGACCTTCTGGAAGACGCTTTCATTGTCGAGCACCACGGGGTTCGCCGTCACGGTGATGTCGGCGTTGGGGAAGCGGTCCTGTACGGCCTTGAAGATCGCGTCCTTGGTCCTGACGATCTCGTCGATGGGCATGGTGCGCGCCACCTCCACCACGATCGAGGTGAACATCGTCGCCCCAGCGGGCCTCAGGCGGATCGAGCGGATCGCCAGCACGCCATGAACGTCGTTCACTAGCCCGCGTACCGCTTCGGTTGCTCCGGCGGGGGCGGTATCGAGCAGCGTGTTCAGGGTGCGCGCGCCAAGCCTCCAGCCTGCCAGGGCAATGAAGACCGAAACGACCAGAGCCGCGATGGCATCGGCGGCGGGAAGCCCCGCCCACACCGCGGCAAGGCCGCCCAGCACCACGAGCGAACTCCACATGTCGGACGAAAAATGCAGCGCATCGGCCTCCAGAGCCTCGCTCCCGGTCTTCTTCGCCACCCGGCGCAGCGCCCGTACCCGGTTGTAGTCGATGAGGATCGAGCCCGCGATGATGGCAATGGCCCACCAGGTCACCTCGACCGGGTGTGTCTCATCGCCTGTCAGCCGCTTGATGGCCTCCCAGCTGACCCAGGCGGTGGTGAGGAAGAGCAGGGCTGTCTCGACCAGGGCCGCGACACTCTCGATCTTGGCATGGCCGTAGTGATGCTCATCGTCGGCGGGCTGGTCGCCCCAGCGGATGGCGAAGTAGGTGATGACCGTGGCGCCGAGGTCGATGATGCTGTGGATGGCCTCCGAGAGAATGCCCAGCGAGCCCGTGAAGGCGGCGGCCACCATCTTGCCGGCCGCCAGCGTGGCGCTTGCGAGCACGGAGACCAGGGCGACGGTGCGTTTTTCGGAACTGGACATGCGGCACCCTGTCTAGACCGAGGCCGGGCCTGCCTCAAGCCATACCTCGAAAGCATGAGCACATCCCTCTCGGCACCAGTTGCGAAGCAGCGTGAAAAGGTGCTCGTGTGCGGCAGCCAACGCCATGCCGTCCGATCTCCCATCACCCGTCCTGCCCATGCCGCGCCGTGCCGGGGCCTATACTTTTGCGGCCTTGTTTTCGGTCGAATCCTTCGTGCGGGCGCTCAATTCGACCGTGGTTTCGCTGCAGGCCTATGACATTCTGGGGACGGCGCAGAAGGTGTCCATGCTGTCGACCGCCGTTTCGGTCACAGTCCTGCTGACAACACTGATGCTGCCGCATCTCCTCGGCCGGATGCGGCGGCGCTGGGCCTATACCTTCGGGGCCTGCCTGATGATCGTGGCAAGCCTCGCCCTCGCGAGCCATGTCGTCGCCGGCCAGGCGGCGGGCATGCTGCTGCGCAACCTCGGCGCAGCGGTGATGAACATCACCCTCTCGCTCTATATCATGGACCACATTCGCCGCACCGACCTTGCCCGCTCGGAACCATTGCGGCTCAGCCTGTCGACCTTTTCCTGGATGACGGGGCCAGCGCTGGGCGTCTGGCTCTACGTGAGCTTCGGCTCATGGGGGCCACAGCTTGCCGTCATCGTCTCCTCTGCCGTGCTGCTGCTGCTGTTCTGGTACCTGAGGCTCTCCGACGACGTGAATGCGCTGCCACCCGGCAATCTCGAGGGCTTCAATGCGCTGCGCAACCTGCGGCGCTTTCTGGTTCAGCCGCGGCTCCGGCTGGCCTGGCTCATCGCTTTCGGGCGGTCCTGCTTCTGGTCCACTTTCTTCATCTACGGGCCATTGCTGCTGGTCGAGGCGGGGCTCGGCAAGACCTTGGGAGGCCTGATGATCTCGGCCAGCCAGGCCCTGCTGCTCACGGCCTGGCTCTCAGGCCGCATCGCCCAGCGCCATGGGGTGAGGGTTGTGATTGCCTGCGCCTTCGGGCTTTGCGCCGCGGCCTCGATGTTCGCCGGCATCGCCGGAACGGCTGCGCCCTATGTGGCGATTGCCTGCCTGCTCATGGGTTCGGTTGCCGCCTCGGCGCTGGACGGGGTCGGTGGCATTCCCTTCCTGCGGGCCGTGCGCCATCGCGAGCGCCAGCACATGACCGCCGTCTACCGCACCTATATCGATTTCTCGGAGCTCATTCCGGCCTTCATCTTCGCCTTCGCGCTGCTGTGGCTGCCCATTGGCATGGTCTTCGTGATCCTGAGCCTTGGGCTCTCCGTCATCGGATGGATTTCCTGGCGCCACCTGCCGAAGTCCCTCTAACGGGTCCGCGCTTGGCAAGCGCGAAGCCGCCAAGGACGCAGGCCAGAGCCGCCAGAATATGCCAGGTGACCGGTTCCCCCAGAATGAACCATGCCAGCAGCACGCCGGACAACGGCATTACGTAGCTCGCCATGCTCATATAGGTTTGCCCCACAGAGAGCGTGATGTGGGTCCGCAGCAGATAGGCGAAGCCGGTGCAGACCAGTCCGAGATAGAGTGCTGCCATCGCGCCGGTGAAGCTCATGGGTGCCAGCGGCTCGCCCGCAAGCAGCAGCATGGGCGTGAGCGTGACGATGCCGACACCCATGTTCACGCTGGTCATCATGGCAACGCTGGTCTTCCGCACCAGGCGGATCATTGCTCCGGCTGCAACATAGCACAGCATACCGAGCCACACCGCTCCGTAAGCCATGGCATCGAACCCCAGGCCCTGCGAAATGCCGGGCCCGGCAACCAGCATGAGGCCCACAAGGCCCAGCAGCATGCCGGCGAGTTTGTTTCCCGTGAAACGGTCATCCGGCGTCGTGAAATGCGCCGCCACCATGGTCGCCAGCGGTCCGGCCCCCATGATGAGTGAGGTGACACCGGCCGGAATGTAGAGTTCTGCCCAGGAGATCAGGAAGAATGGTCCAACCGTGTTGAGCAGGCTCATAAGGATGATGATGAGCCACTCCCTGCCGTCAGGCGGCAGGCTGTCGCGGCGCCAGAGGGTGAAGAGTGCGATTGGCACAAAGGCCACCGCCACGCGGATCATGACCAGCCAGAGCGGCCCGGTTTCATGCACCGAGAGCTTGATCGCCAGGAACGCCGATCCCCAGATGGCGCCGAGCAGGGCAATCTTCAGGAAATCGGCGAGGCCGGGATGGCGCAGCTGTTGGCGTGTTTCCATTTTGCTTGACGTGGCTTTTTGCGGAGCGCAACAAAAGCCGCGAAACGCGACACTTGCGGAGGGGGAAATGCCACAGAAGATCACGCTTGGCTACAAGGCGCTGATGGCGGAGGCCGAAGCAAGGGTGTCACACGTCTCGGCCGCCGATGCCGTCCATATGCTCGGCCGCCCCGATGTGGTGATTGTCGACATCCGCGACCCGCGCGAGATCCAGCGTGAGGGCCGCATTCCCGGTTCCTTCTCCGCCCCGCGCGGCATGCTGGAATTCTGGGTGGACCCGGAGAGCCCCTATCACAAGCCGGTCTTCGCGGAGGACAAGACCTTTGTCATCCACTGTGCCTCCGGCTGGCGCTCGCTTCTCGCGGCGGACGTGCTGCAGCGCATGGGGCTCGGGCCCGTGCTCAACATGCAGGGTGGCTTCACCGCCTGGAAAGATGCCGGAGGTCCCGTCGAGAAGGTCGAGCCGAAGTGAGCAAGCTGCAACTCGTCATCGGCAACAAGAATTATTCCTCATGGTCGATGCGGCCGTGGATGGCGCTCACCGTGGCGGGAATACCGTTCCGCGAAACGCTGATCCCGCTCGATACGCCTGAGACGGCCGCGCTGGTCTCCGTGCACTCGCCTGCGGGCCGCGTGCCGGTGTTGCGCCACGGACGCCAGACCGTGTGGGAGTCGCTTGCCATCATGGAATATCTGGCGGAGCTCTTTCCCGAGAGGCATCTCTGGCCGAAGGCGGTTTCCGCCCGCGCCATTGCGCGCGCGGTCGCCAATGAAATGCATGCGGGATTTGGCGCCTTGCGCAATGCCTGCCCGATGAACCTGCGCCGGCCGAGGAAGCCCATTCCCATGAGCGAGCAGGTTCTGAAGGACGTTGCCCGCATCGAACAGATCTGGCGCGACTGCCGGACGGCGTATGGCAAGGGCGGCAAGTTCCTGTTCGGACGCTTCTCGATCGCCGATGCCATGTATGCCCCTGTCGTGACCCGGTTCGACACCTATGCGATACCGGTGGCGGACGACACCCGCGCCTACATGCACACGATCATGAACACCGAGGCCTTCACCGCCTGGCGCGAGGCGGCGGTGAAGGAGACGTGGATCGTTCACGCCGACGAGGTCGACTGAGCGTCAGGTCTGTTCCGCCATGGCACTGAGCATGTCGAACAGCACGCCAGACACGCAGCCGCGGTTGTGCGGCGCATTGGCGAGGATCTTGCGGTTCATCGGCGTCTGTCGCTTTTCCGGCAGGTTGCGGAAGTCGCGATCCACCGCCAGCGCGGCGAGGAAGGTTGAGAAGGGGTGCTCGCGGCCCCAATCCCCCTGCGCCTTCTTCAGCTTCTCGGGGGGTGCGGCATAGACCGTCACCCCTTCCTTGATGGTTTCCGCGACCACGATCTGATCGATGGTTTCGGGGTTTACCGCGGTGGGGTCTGCCGTCAGGATCACGAAATCGGCGAGCTTGCCCTTCTCGATCGATCCCTTGCGGTCTTCCTCGAAGATCTGGTGCGCGGCCCACAGCGACATGGCCTTCAGCGCCGCATCGACCGGCACGCGCTGGTTCGGCCCCAGAATG
>CAIYXE010000269.1 GCA_903930095.1 uncultured Hyphomicrobiales bacterium | reverse complement strand
TGCGGGGAGTTCCGCACGCGTCACCAGCGGCGCCAGCAGGGCAGGGTGGTCTGCTGCCAGTTCCGCAATCCGGACGAAGCACTGGTGCGGCAGCTGGGCGCCGGCATTGCGCAGCAGCGCCAGAAGGGCGCCGGGCTCGCCCCCTGCCACGACATGGGCGCAGAGCAGCGGCGACAGCGTGCGGCGGCGCGCGATGATCCTGAGCCGCTCCACATCCTCTGTCGCGGAATTGTCGATCATGTCGAGGTCCGAGATGAAGGCATTGCGTTCCAGCACCGGTGTCATCACCTCCGGCCGCGGATCGCGGATGAGGCTGGCCACCAGCAGCGGCGGCGGATTGTCCATGATGGCGACGCGCTCGGCGAGCCGGACCATCTGATGCGCGGGCATGCGCGGCAGCAGCAGAAGCAGCGTGTCCGCCGCCAGCACCCGTTCCTGCGGCTGCAGCCCGGCGGTGGCCGCCATCAGTTCGAGCAGGATGATTGCCGTGTCGCCTGCCTCCTCGCCGGGCTCACGCTCACGGCGGGGCGGCGGTGGCATGTCGGCGACGGGCTCCGCGGCGGGTTCCGGGGCGGGCTCCGCAATGGGGGCGGGCTCCGCCATGGGGGCAGGTGCTGCGGTAAGGGCGCTCTGGCCGGACCTGAGCCGTGCCGTCAGCTGCCGGAAGGAATCAGCGCTCACGGGCATGAGGTAACCCTCTGCCCGGCGGGGGTCTTCACCGCCGGTGTCCGCCATTGCCGGAAAGGCACTGATCATTCGCATGGCTGAAGCCTGTGGCCTCCTCGTTTCCAATGAGCGCTTGAAGCCTGTAGGATTGATTAAAATGTGGCGGCCGTATGTTATCCGCCATTATCCGCGCTCAGCCATGTTTAATCGACTGTTACCCCGGGCGCTTCACTTTTCGCCGCCGATGCACCACATTGAGCGGCAGAAAGTGAGCAAATCCATGACCAAGATCAAGAAAACCGACGACGAGTGGCGTGAGGCGCTGTCGCCCGAAGCTTACCGCGTGCTGCGTGAGCACGGCACCGAGCGCGCCGGCACCAGCCCGCTGAACCATGAAAAGCGCAAGGGCGTGTTTGCCTGCGCAGGCTGCGGCAAGCAGCTGTTCGCATCGGATGCGAAGTTCGAGTCCGGCACCGGCTGGCCCAGTTTCTATGCACCTCTCGCCGAGGAGTCGGTCGGCACCACGGAGGACCGGTCCTGGTTCATGCGGCGCACGGAGGTGCACTGCGCCGACTGCGGCGGGCACCTCGGCCATGTCTTCCCTGACGGGCCGAAGCCCACCGGACTGCGCTACTGCATGAACGGCGCCGCCTTGTCCTTCACGCCGGACGGCGAGGCCTGAACCGATGGACCTTCCACTCCCGACACCGCCCCGGGCGGAAAAGCGCCCGCGCATTGAAACCTGGCATGGCTATGAAAAGCGCGACGACTATCACTGGTTGAAGGCCGAGAACTGGCAGGAGGTGATGCACGATCCCGCCGTGCTGCCGCAGGACATCCGCCACTTCCTCGAAGGCGAGAATGCCTATCACGAAGCCGTGATGGCCGGCACAAGCGACCTGCAGGCGACCCTCTTTGCGGAGCTGAAGGGCCGCATCAAGGAGGATGATTCCTCGGTTCCCGCACCTGACGGACCCTTCGATTATTATTCCTCATATGTGAAGGGCGGCCAGCATCCGCGCTACTGCCGCAAGCCGCGCGGGGCGGATGGGCCCGAACAGCTCCTTCTCGATGGCAATGCGCTGTCCACGGGACGCACGTATTTCCGCTTCGGCGGCGTCGATCTCTCGCCCGGCCACAACCTCATCGCCTGGTCCTTCGACGGTAACGGATCCGAGTTCTATGAGATCCGCGTGCGCGACGCCGCGGCCGGCGCCGATCTGCCCGATGTTCTTCACAACACCGCCGGCGAGGCGACCTGGGCCGCTGACGGGAAGAGCTTCTTCTACACCCTGCAGGACGACAACCACCGCCCCCTGAAGACCTTCCGCCACGTGCTGGGCACCAGCCAGGAAGACGACGTGCTGGTCTACGAGGAGCAAGACACCGGCATGTTCACCGGCGTCTCGATCACCAACTCGGAAAAGTGGATCACGATCGACATCCACGACCACGACACCTCCGAACTCTGGCTCATCGATGCGGAGAATCCCGGCGGAACGCCGCGCCTCGTCGCGCCGCGGGTGGCGGGCATCGAATATGACCTGGAGCATTGGGGAGACCGTTTCATCATCCGCACCAATGCGGGTGATGCGGAGGACTACAAGCTCGTCACCGCGCCGGTGAGCGACCCGCGGCCGGAAAACTGGGTGGACCTCATCCCGCACCGTCCGGGCATCTTCATTGTCAGCTACATGGTGCTGAAGGACTGGCTGATCCGCATGGAGCGTGAGAACGCGCTGCCGCGCATCGTGGTGCGCCACATGGCAAGCGGGGAAGAGCATGCCATCGCCTTCGACGAGGAGGCCTATTCGCTGGGCTTCGGCGAGATGCGCGAATATGACACCGGCACGCTGCGCTTCACCTATTCCTCGATGACCACGCCCGCCCAGGTGTTCGACTACGACCTGAACGCGCGCACGCGGGTGCTCCGCAAGATGCAGGAGGTGCCGAGCGGTCATGACCCCTCGCGCTACGTGACCCGCCGCATCATGGCGCCCGCCCATGACGGCGAGACGATCCCCGTCACCCTTCTCTACGGGAAGGATGCCAGGCTCGATGGTTCAGAACCGCTTTGGCTCTACGGCTACGGCTCCTATGGCATCTCGATGCCCGCCGGGTTCAACACCAACATCCTCTCGCTGGTGAACCGCGGCTTCATCTATGCCATCGCGCACATCCGTGGCGGGCAGGAAAAGGGCAGGCGCTGGTACAAGACCGGCAAGATGGAGCACAAGGAGAACACGTTCCGCGACTTCATCTCCTGTGCGCGCCATCTCATCGCGCAGGGCTTCACGCGTGAGGGCGCCATCGTGGCGCAGGGCGGCTCCGCCGGCGGCATGCTGATGGGGGCGGTCGCCAACATGGCGCCGGAACTGTTCCACGGCATCGTGGCGGAGGTGCCCTTCGTCGACGTGCTCACCACCATGCTGGACGACACGCTGCCGCTCACGCCTCCTGAATGGCCCGAATGGGGTAACCCCATCGCCAGCAGGGAGGCCTATGAGCGCATCGCTGCCTATTCCCCCTATGACAGGGTGGAGGCCAAGGACTATCCGCACCTCCTCGCCGTGGCGGGCCTCACCGATCCGCGCGTCACCTACTGGGAGCCCGCCAAATGGGTGGCAAAGCTCCGTGAACTGAAGACCGACGGTAACCTGCTTCTCCTCAAGACCAACATGGGGGCGGGCCACGGCGGCGCTTCGGGCCGCTTCGACCGCCTGAAGGAGGTGGCCTTCGTGTACGCGTTTGGGATCAAGGTGGCGGGGCTGCTATAACTCATTCCTCTCCCCCACATGCGTGGGGGCGAGGGGGAAACTCATGCGCTTGAACTGACAGGAACTCTGATGCTCGCCGACGCCAAGAAGACCACCCTCCTCCTCGTCGACATGCAGGAGCGGCTGCTGCCCGCAATGACCGGGGGTGCCGAGGCGCAGGCGCGCTGCGCCATCCTGCTCAAGGCCGCGAAGGCGCTGGAGGTGCCCGTCACGCTCTCCGAGCAATATCCGAAGGGCCTTGGCCATACCGTGCCCATGCTGAAGGAGGAGACCGGCAATGCGCCGGTCTTCGAGAAGCTCTCCTTCTCCTGCTGGCGCGACAAGGCCCTCAAGGACCACATGATCGCGCATCACGAGGCGGGCCGCCCGCTCGTCATCCTCGCCGGGATCGAGGCGCATGTCTGCGTGATGCAGACGGCGGCAGACCTTGCCGCGGCGGGCTTCGGTGTCTTCGCCGTGGCCGATGCCATGGCGTCGCGCGCGCCGGCCTCCCACGCGATGGCGCTGGACCGGATGCGGGACAATGGCGTGGCGGTGGTCAACACCGAGATGGTGGTGTTCGAAGTCCTCGGCAAGGCGGGAACGGCGGAGTTCAAGGCGCTCTCCGCACTTGTCCGCTGAGTGTCATTTCGCCGAATTGACAAGTCACCCGGAGATTGCTCTCTAAAGCGCGATCCAAGGAGTGTTTCATGGCCGCTGCCGAATTCAATTGGGAAGACCCGCTCGACCTCGAGTCGCAGCTCACTGACGAGGAGCGGATGATCCGCGACGCCGCCCGCGCCTTCGCGCAGGACAAGCTGGGCCCGCGCGTCAAATCCGCCTTCCGCGACGAGCGCTTCGACCGCGAGATCATGAACGAGATGGGCGAGATGGGCTTCCTCGGCGTCATGACTTCGGCCGAGCATGGCGGCTCTGGCCTGGGCTATGTGGCCTATGGGCTTGTGGCACGCGAGGTGGAGCGCGTTGATTCAGGCTACCGTTCCGCCATGAGCGTGCAGAACTCCCTCGTCATGCACCCGATCGAGGCCTATGGCTCCGATGCGCAGAAGAGCAGGTTCCTGCCGAAGCTCGCAACCGGCGAGATGGTCGGCTGCTTCGGCCTGACCGAGCCCGACGCCGGCTCCGACCCCGGCGGCATGAAGACCCGCGCGAAGAAGGTCGATGGCGGCTATGTGCTGAACGGCGCCAAGACCTGGATTTCCAATTCGCCCATCGCCGATGTGGCGGTGGTCTGGGGCAAGACGGAGGATGGAACCATCCGTGGCTTCCTGGTGGAGCGCGGCATGAAGGGCTTCACGACCCCGACGATCGACGGCAAGGTGTCGCTGCGTGCCTCGATCACCGGCGAGATCGTGCTCGACAACGTCGAGGTGCCCGAAACCCATCTGCTGCCCAATGCCAAGGGCCTCGGCGGCCCCTTCGGCTGCCTCAACAAGGCGCGCTACGGCATCGCCTGGGGTGTGATGGGCGCGGCGGAGGATTGCTGGCACCGGGCGCGGCAGTACACGCTGGACAGGAAGCAGTTCGGCAAGCCGCTTGCCGCTAACCAGCTCATCCAGAAGAAGCTCGCCGACATGCAGACCGAGATCGCGCTGGGCCTGCAGGGCTGCCTGGCGCTGGGCCGCGGCCTCGAGCGCGGCACCATCGCGCCGCCGGCGATCTCGCTCATGAAGCGCAACAACTGCGGCAAGGCGCTGGACGTCGCCCGCATGGCCCGCGACATGCACGGCGGCAACGGCATCTCTGAGGAATATCACGTCATCCGCCACATGGTGAACCTCGAGACGGTCAACACCTATGAGGGCACGCATGACGTGCACGCCCTCATTCTGGGCCGGGCCCAGACGGGGATTCAGGCCTTCCAGTAAGCGGAGCGGAAGATCAGGCCGCGGCCAGTTTCGGCGGCTTGATCAGCGGGGCGGTCTTCACGATCGTGGGGTCCAGCCCCTCTCCGCCTGCGTTGAGATGCGCAAGCAGCGCCGTGCGCATGCGCGGGTCCCAGAACTTGTTGATGTGCTCGGCGGCATCCCTCACCGCAACCTCGGGGCCAGAGCCGTTGAAGAAGGCGGCGATCTGGTTCGCCATACGGATCATGTCGCGGTTGTCCATGGTGGTCAGTCCCCTTCAAAGATCATCACGCCGCGGTTCGAGAGTGCGGCGAGTTTCAGGCGCGCCTGCCGCGCCAGCGTGAGCGCCAGAGCAGTCGGGGCGGAAACGGTGGCGAGCGCGCCGATGCCGGCGATTGCGCATTTCTGGACAAGCTCGAAACTGCAGCGGCTCGACATCAGCACGAAGCCGGATGACAGGCTGCATCCTTCACGGGCGAGCGCGCCGATCAGCTTGTCCAGCGCGTTGTGGCGGCCAACATCCTCACGCGAGAGAAGAATTTCTCCGTCCACGGAGCACCAGGCGGCGGCGTGGACGGTGCGGTTGACCCGGCTCATCGGCTGGTGCGCGGGCAGCTGCTCATATGCGCGGGCCACTGCCTCCGGTGCGAGGGTGACGCGCGGCAGGCAGCTCTGCGGCATGCGGATCGCGTCCTTCATGTCCTCGATGCCGCAGAGGCCGCAGCCGGTGCGGCCCTCGAGGCTGCGCCTTGCCATGCGGGCGCGGTCGATCCTTGCTTCCGGCACCGAAATGTCGATCACGTAGCCTTCACCTGCCGGGAGAACGAGCAGGCCTTGCACATCCGAGGCCTTCGAGAGGATGCCTTCGGCGATGGCAAAGCCGATGCCGAAGTCCTCGAAGTCAGCGGGGGTGCCCATCATCACGGCGTGGTTCTGCGAGTTGAACTGGAGTGCCAGCGGCACTTCCTCCGGCAATTGCCAGATGATGTCCTGGCTGCCCGCCAGCGTGTGGAGCACACCGCGTGCGGGAACCGACGTGCGCAAGGCCTCGCCTGCCCGGCTCTCGACGGGCACGACATTGGCCTTGGTGGCACGCCGCTCGCTCATTCAGCGGCGACCATCTTGGCGGCGATGCGCTTGTTTTCCTCCTCGCGCTCCTCCCACTCCAGGCGCCAGTCGGAGGGCTGGTTCGAGAGTGTCACCTGCACGGCCGTGACCTTGTATTCCGGACAGTTGGTGGCCCAGTCGGAGTATTCCGTGGTGATCACGTTGGCGCCCGACTCCGGGTGGTGGAAGGTTGTGTAGACCACGCCCTGCGGCATGCGGTCAGAAATCCGTGCACGGAGCGTTGTGGCGCCGATGCGGCTCTGGATCGAGACCATTGCACCCTCCCGGATGCCGCGCGTTTCGGCGTCATGCGGGTGGATTTCGAGCACGTCTTCCTTGTGCCAGGTCACGTTCTCCGTGCGGCGCGTCTGGGCGCCGACGTTGTACTGCGACAGGATGCGGCCGGTGGTGAGGATCAGCGGGAAGGAGCGGTTGGTGCGCTCAGGCGTCGGCACGAATTCCGTCACCACGAAGCGGCCCTTGCCCCGCACGAAGCCGCCGACATGCATGAGGGGCGTCCCTTCCGGCGCCTTGTCATTGCACGGCCACTGGACAGAGCCCAGCTCGTCGAGCTTGGCGAAGGAGACGCCGGAGAAGGTCGGCGTCACATGCGCGATCTCGTCCATGATCTCGGAGGCGCTGGCGTAATGCATGGGATAGCCCATGGCACTGGCAAGTTCCGCAACCGCCTGCCACTCATGCTTGCCCTGCAGCGGCGCCTTGACCTGGCGCACGCGGTTGATGCGGCGCTCGGCATTGGTGAAGGTGCCGTCCTTTTCGAGGAAGGAGGTGCCGGGCAGGAAGACATGTGCGAAGGCGGCGGTCTCGTTCAGGAACAGGTCCTGCACGACGACGCATTCCATCGCTTCGAGGGCTTCGTTCACGTGCCGGGTGTTGGGGTCCGACTGGGCAATGTCCTCGCCCTGGACGAAGATGCCCATGAAGCTGCCATCGACGGCGCCGGAGAACATGTTGGGAATGCGCAGGCCCGGCTCGCTGTCGAGCTGGGTCTGCCACACGGTTTCGAACATCTGGCGCACGGTATCATCGCCGACGTGGCGGTAGCCGGGGAATTCATGCGGGAAGGAGCCCATGTCGCAGGAGCCCTGCACATTGTTCTGCCCACGGAGCGGATTGACGCCCACACCGTTGCGGCCGACATTGCCGGTGGCCATGGCGAGGTTCGCCATGCCCATGACCATGGTGGAACCCTGGCTGTGCTCGGTGACGCCGAGGCCGTAGTAGATGGCGCCGTTGCCGCCCGTGGCATAGAGGCGGGCCGCGGCGCGCAGCTCGCCTGCCGGAACGCCTGTGACCGGCTCCAGCGCCTCAGGCGAATTGCGCTCTTCCTTGATGAAGGCTTCCCAGCGGGCGAATTCGACGGGGTCACAGCGCTCCGCGATGTAGGCGCGGTTCTCCAGACCCTCCGTCAGCACGACGTGGGCGATGGCATTGATCACCGCAACGTTGGTGCCCGGCTGCAGCTGCAGGTGATGGGCGGCACGGATGTGGGGCGATTCCACGATGTCGGTGCGGCGCGGGTCGATGACGATGAGCCTGGCGCCTTCGCGCAGGCGGCGCTTCATGCGCGAGGCGAAGACCGGGTGGCCGTCCGTCGGGTTGGCGCCGATCACCACGATCACGTCCGACTCTTCCACCGACTTGAAGTCCTGCGTGCCAGCCGAGGTGCCGAAGGTGCGCGACAGGCCATAGCCCGTGGGCGAATGGCAGACCCGGGCGCAGGTATCGACGTTGTTGTTGCGGAAGGCGGCGCGGATCATCTTCTGCACCACGAAGACTTCCTCATTGGTGCAGCGCGACGAGGTGATGCCGCCGATGGAATTGCGGCCGTACTTCTGCTGGATCGCCGTGAAGCGCGCGGCGGCATAGCCGATGGCTTCGTCCCAGGAAACTTCCTTCCACGGGTCGGTGATCCGTTCACGGATCATCGGCTTCAGCACGCGGTCCTTGTGGGTGGTGTAGCCCCAGGCGAAACGGCCCTTGACGCAGGAGTGGCCCTCATTCGCCCCGCCGTCCTTGAAAGGAACCATGCGGACGACCTGGTCGCCCTTCATCTCCGCCTTGAAGGAACAGCCGACACCGCAATAGGCGCAGGTGGTGATGACGGAGTGCTCGGGCTGGCCCATCTGGACCACGGACTTTTCGGTGAGCGTGGCGGTGGGGCAGGCCTGCACGCAGGCGCCGCAGGACACGCATTCGGAATCGAGGAACGCCTCGTCCATGCCGGCGGAGACGTGGCTGTCGAAGCCGCGGCCGTCGATGGTGAGGGCGAAGGTGCCCTGGACTTCTTCACAGGCGCGCACGCAGCGCGAGCAGACGATGCATTTCGCGGGGTCGAAGGTGAAATAGGGGTTCGATTCGTCCTTGGGCTGGTGGCGGAAATTCGCCGAGCCGTCAGCGCGGGTCTTGAAGACGTGATTGTCGCCCTCATAACCATAGCGCACGTCGCGCAGGCCCACCGCACCTGCCATGTCCTGCAATTCGCAATCACCGTTGGCGGCACAGGTGAGGCAGTCCAGCGGGTGGTCGGAGATGTAGAGTTCCATCACGCCCTTCCTCAGCTGGGCGAGGCGCTGGGTCTGGGTCTTGACCTTGAGGCCGGGGGCGACGGGGGTGGTGCAGGAGGCGGGCGTGCCCTTGCGGCCCTCGATCTCGACGAGGCAGAGGCGGCAGGAGCCGAAGGCGTCCAGCATGTCGGTGGCGCAGAGCTTGGGGATCTTGGTGCCGAGCTCCATCGCGGCGCGCATGATGGAGGTGCCTTCCGGCACGGTCACCTGCTGGCCGTCGATCTCCAGCGTCACCATGGCGGTGGCGGGGGAGGCGGGCGTGCCGAAGTCGGTTTCCTTGATGAGGGTCATCTGTCTCGTTCCTATTCGGCTGCAAGCCGGGCGGGCTTGTCGAAATCTTCGGGGAAATTCTTGATGGCGCTCATGACCGGCATGGGTGTCAGGCCGCCCATGGCGCAGAGCGAACCGTCTGCCATGGTCTGGCAGAGGTCTGAGAGGAGTTCGAGGTTGGCGTCCCGGTCCTGGCCGGCGGTGATCTTGTCGATCACCTCAACGCCGCGGGTGGAGCCGATGCGGCAGGGGGTGCACTTGCCGCAGGATTCAATTGCGCAGAACTCCATGGCGAAACGCGCCTGGGCTGCCATGTCCACCGTCTCGTCAAAGACCACGATGCCGCCATGGCCGACCATGGCCTGGGCTGCGGCGAAGCTCTCATAGTCCATCGGCAGGTCGAGCTGGCTGGCGGGGATGTAAGATCCCAGGGGGCCGCCGACCTGGATGGCACGGACCGGCTTTCCGGAATATGTGCCGCCGCCGAAGCCTTCGACCAGTTCGCGCAGCGTCACACCGAAGGCCTTCTCGACGAGGCCGCCCTGGCGGATGTTTCCGGCGAGCTGGAAGGGCAGCGTGCCGCGCGAGCGGCCCATGCCGTAATCCTTGTATGCGGCTCCGCCCTTTGAGAGGATGAAGGGAACAGCGGCGAGGCTCAGCACGTTGTTGATCACCGTGGGCTTGCCGAACAGGCCTTCGAGTGCAGGAATGGGCGGCTTGAAGCGCACCATGCCGCGCTTGCCCTCGATCGATTCGAGCATGGCGGTCTCTTCGCCGCAGATATAGGCGCCGGCCCCGCGGCGGACCTCGAGGTGGAAGGATTTGTCCGTACCCTGAATATTGGCGCCCAGCCAGCCGGCCGGAACGGCGGCGGCGATGGCCTCGTTCATGGTGTGGATGGCGTCAGGATATTCGGAACGGATATAGACATAGCCCTTGGTGGCGCCCACCGCGAGGCCGGCAATGGTCATGCCCTCGATGAGCATGAGGGGGTCGCCCTCCATCACCATGCGGTCTGCGAAGGTGCCGGAGTCGCCCTCATCGGCATTGCAGCAGATGTATTTCTGGTCGGCCTTGGCATCATGGACGGTTTTCCACTTGATGCCGGTGGGGAAGCCCGCACCACCGCGGCCGCGGAGGCCCGACTCGGTGACCTCGGCCACGATGGCGGCACCGGTCAGGCCCAGCGCCTTTTTCAGGCCGTCAAAGCCGCCGTGGCTGATGTAATCCTGGACGGACCCCGGATCCGTCACGCCGCAGCGGGCGAAGGTGAGGCGCTCCTGGTTCTTCAGGTAGGGGTGATCTTCGATGTTTCCGTGGCAGAGGGGATGGCCCGGGCCGGAGGCGAGGAGGGCTGGAACGTCATCCACCGTGACCGGGCCATAGGCGATGCGGCCTTGCGGGGTTTCCGCCTCGACCAGCGGCTCCAGGAAGAGGAGGCCGCGGGAACCATTGCGGATGACCTTATGACCGGCGGCGGCAAGGGCGGCGGCCACGCCGTCCGCACCCATGGAGCGGGCGGCGGAATCACGGGGGACGTAGAACGTGGTCATGAGCGGCACTCCGCGGCGATTTTCTCGAATTTCGCGGGGTCGACGCGGCCCACCAGCTTGCCGTCCACCATCATGGCGGGGGAGAGTGCGCAATTACCGAGGCAATAGACGGCCTCGACCGTGATCGCCCCATCGGCGGTGGTCTGGCCCAGCTTCACCGCGAGGAAACGCTCGATCATGCTGACGAGCTCATTGCCGCCCATGGCCTGGCAGGCCTCGGCCCGGCAGACCTTGATGACGTGGCGGCCGGCGGGCTCGCGCCGGAAGTCATGGTAGAAGGTGACCACGCCGTGCACTTCGGCGCGGGACAGGTTCAGCGCCTTGCCCAGCGCCGGGAGGGCGGCCTCGGGGATGAAGCCCAGCTCCTCCTGCAGGTCGTGCAGGATTTCCAGCAGCGCATCCGGGCGGTTGCCATAGCGCAGCGCGATTTCCCGGGCGGCCGTCGCCTCGCGCGGGGAGAGATCGATGAGGGTAATTTTTCCAGACATGTCCAGTTCATGGCGCAGACCGGGTGTAAATTCCAATTGACGGCTTCGATGGGGCCATAGGCGGGGGTTATGACGGGGGTGGGGACTTAGCGGCGGGGTTCTGCCTGGCCGATGGCGGCGGCCATCATCTCCAGCGCGCGGGAAAAGCGGGGGCGGTCGAATTGTTTTTCCAGCGGGCAGGCGGCGTCGCTGCAATTGTGGCGGCCGCGGCACTGGCCTTCCGTTTGGTCAAGGGAGACGTGGCGGGACTGGGTAGGGCAGTGGGCGTGGGTCATGGACGGTGCTCCTGATGGGGCCACAGTCCCAAAGCGGAGGGGCGCCGTCCTTGACCGGGATCAAGACTTGAGGCGGCGGGCGGCGGCGAAGAGGGCGGAGACGAGGGGGGAGAGCGGCTCCCTGGGCAAGCCGACGAGGCCCACCTTGTGTTCCACCCGGGGTTCCACCAGGGGGATGGCCTTGACCCCCTCGAGGTGGCCCAGAACATTGATGAAATACTCCGGCATGATGGAGGCGAGCCCCATGGACTTGACCGAGGCCAGAAGGTTCATGATCGAATTGGTCTCGAGCCGGGGCGAGGGGTGGGCGTTGGCCACCGCGAAGGCGCGGTCCACGATGCGGCGGTTCTGCATGTTGGGGGTGAGCAGGCACAGGGGCTCCTGCGCGGCCTCGGTCCAGGTGACGGACGATTTATCCGCATACGGAGAAGTTTCGGACACGAAGAGGCAGTAATGCTCCACATAGAGCGGGTGCTGCATCAGGCCTTCGACCGGCTCGTTGTCGAGATAGGTGATGCCGGCATCAACGGCGTGCTCATGCAGGTTCCGCAGGATCTCCTCCGAGGACTGGGAGAGCACGGTGAACTCAACGCGCGGGTGCTCGCGCTCCATGGCGCGGGTGAGGACGCTGACCATGGGAAGGGCAGACGGGATGACGCCC
>CAIYXE010000268.1 GCA_903930095.1 uncultured Hyphomicrobiales bacterium | reverse complement strand
TCCTTAGAGACGGAGCCCTCGCGAATCAGGATGTGCATGCCCTTAGACAGCTTCTCGCGCGCTTCATCCGCCGTTGTCGTCTCATGGTCGGTCCGGATACCGGCGGCGAGATAGCCGTTGAGCGCCGTGCCCCTGAGGAGTGGTGCATGTCCGTCGATGTGGTGGCCCGCGAACAACTTGAGCTTTTCGATAGCGCCGGGGTCGAGGTGAAGCACGCCCGGAAAATTCATGAATTCCGCCAGCCCGATCACCTTGGGGTGGTCCATGAAGGGTTTCAGGTCCACTGCGGAGAGTGCCGCCCCCGCTGTTTCGAGATGGGTGGCTGGAACGCAGCTTGAAAGCTTAACGCGGAGGTCCATCACCATGACCATGGCGCTGTCGAGGAAATAGCGGATACCCGCTGCCCCTAGCACGTTCGAGATTTCATGCGGATCGCAGATCGCGGTGGTGACGCCGTAGCGCAGGACGCAGCGGTCAAACTCATGTGGTGTGACGAGTGAGGATTCGACATGGAGATGTGTATCGATGAAACCCGGCACCACGATCCTGCCAGAGATGTCGATCTCGTGCATGCCCGCATAGGTTCCGAACGTTCCGGTAATGCAGTCTCCGGTGATGGCGATGTCGGAGGAAACCAGATCACCGGTGACAAGATCGAGGAAACGCCCGCCCTTGAGAACGAGATCAGCAGGCTCACGGCCCTGGCCCTGAAGGATGGCGCGACGCAACAAGTCGGACATCGTCACTTCACTCCGTGGTTTTCATGCCGAGACGGGAGAGCGCCCAGCGCTCCACAACCACCACAACCTGATAGAAGGCGACAGCGACCAGGACCGACACGACGGCAACCGTCCAGATCATGCCGTAGTCGAGATAGCCACGGCTCTGGTTCAAGAGGTTGCCGAGGCCTTTGCCAGTGGCGAGCCATTCGGCGATCATTACCCCCAGCAGGGCGCGCGGTGCCGCAAGCCGCATCGCGGCAAATAGATATGGCAGAGCGGCGGGAATGGTGACCAGCTTTAACTGCTGCCAGGTGGAGGCGCCATAGGCGCGCGGAACGTCGAGCGCGGCGCGGGGCACCATGAGCATACCCTGGGCTATCGTCACGAAGGCAGGAAAGAAGGTAACCGAGATGGTCACCCAAAGGGTAAGAGCGGTGCCGCGCCCCAGCAGCAGGACCAGAAGCGGCGTCAATGCTACGAGCGGCATGGTCTGGGTGACAAGGGCAACCGGCATGAGGTTGCGCATGGCTACGGGGAAAGCATCGGCGAACAGGGCAAGCGCGAAGGCGAAGGCGAGGCCTGCAAAAAGTCCCAGCAGCGTTATCGGCAGCGTTTCGGCAAGCGCACCCGCAAGGCGCTGCTGGGCTGACTCAGCGGAAGACGCGAAGAACAGGTAGTCAACGATACCGGCTGGCGTCTTCGCAATCATCTCCGGCACGCTCAGCACGGCCAGCAAGACCCACCAGAGAAGAATCGGGAGGAGCGCCGCTGCGATGGGCAGCAAGAAGCGCGACGCAACGCTGGTGTCAGTGGCGACGGAAGGCGGGGCCGCGGTTGGAACCGTAACTGCTCGTGAGGCTCCCGTTACCCATGCGCCCAAAAAAGCGAAGCCGGCATAGGCCAGGCCGGCGATCAGCGTGGCGGTGAGGCCAATGCCCCAAAGTCGTGGCGGATCAGCCCGCCCAAGTGAACCGAGGAGATAGGTGCCGAGCCCGTAGCGTCCACCTCCGCCAAATTCTGCAAGTATTGCGCCCAGCACCGCGGCGGGAGCTGCGACGCGGAAGCTACCGAGGATCGTGGGCAAGGCGCTGCGCAATTGCACGAAGCGCATGTCCTGAAGGCGGCCGCCGCCATAGGCGCGCACCACATCGAGGCAGCGCTGGTCGGCCTGGGTGAGGCCCAAAACGGTGGCCGTCATGGTCACGAAGTAACAACCAAGCGCCGCGAGGATCACGCGCGGTGCCATGCCGGAGAAGGTAAGCACCAGCACGGGCGAAATGGCGATGGGCGGCAGCGCGAAAACCGCGATGTTAACTCCACGGAATAATCGCAGCAGCACCGGCCAGATCACGAAAGCGACACCCGCAGCAATGGCGATAACATTACCGATGACGAAGCCGAGAAAACTCGACTGGAGCGTGGCGGCGATGTGAGGGGGATAGTCGGCCTTGTCAGCCCAAAAACGGACGAGGATGGCTGTGGGCGCTGGAAGCGCTCCAGAGGCGACGAGCCCGAAGCGACCTGCCACCTCCCAGGCCAGCAGCAGCACGATGACGCTGCGGAGCCATCCGAAACGCGAGGAGGCCTCACGCGCCATGGAGGGCCTTGGCAACCGTATCGTTCAGGGCGTGGAAACGGGGATCGGTAAAGAGGCTGGGCTCACGCGGGCGCGCAAACGGTACATCGATGACGGTAGCAATGCGCCCTGGCTTTGACTGCATGACGACAATGCGATCGGCCAGGAACACAGCCTCATCAACGCCATGGGTCACCAACAAGGTGGTGGCGCGCAAGCCTGCCCAGATACGTTGCAACTCAATGTTCATCTGGCGGCGCAGAATCTGGTCCAGTGCGCCAAAGGGCTCGTCGAGGAAGAGTACGCCCGGCTCCGTCACTAGTGCCCGGGCAATGGATACGCGCTGGCGCATGCCACCGGACAATTCACCGGGAAGGGACTTCTCGAACCCGTTGAGTCCCACGAGTGAAATGAGTCCTGCGATACGCGCTGTGTATTCAGACCGTCGCTTCCCCAGCACATCGAGTGGAAGAGCGATATTGGATTCCACGCTGCGCCAGGGCAAAAGCGCCGAATCCTGAAATGCAATACCGGTGGTCCCGGCTGAAGCGGCAGCAGCGGGCGCCTGACCGCCGATTTCCGCCGTTCCGGAATCGGATGCCTCGAGACCGAGCGCGATGCGCAGGA
>CAIYXE010000267.1 GCA_903930095.1 uncultured Hyphomicrobiales bacterium | reverse complement strand
CCGGGACCGCCGGTGATGACCAGGAGCCTTGCCATGAGCGCCAGCCTGATCGCCTCCTTCTGCGTTGGGGCGAGGCTCAGGCCCGTTTTCTGCTCGATCCAGGGCAGCGCCTTGTCGGGATCGATCCACGCCCATGGCAACTTGCCACTCACGAGCTTCCGGAGGCGTTCAGCAATGGCCTGCTCGGATCTGTAGAGCCCGGCGAGAAACACGCAGCGCGTTTCTCCGACTGCATCGGCGATCACAGTGCCCTCGGCAAGCTCGAGGTCCAGCGCCGTCTGGATGAGTTCCTTCGGCACATCCAGCAATTCCACCGCCAGCGGACCCAGTGCCTCGACCGGCAGGCCGCAGTGGCCCTCGTCCATGGCTTCCGTCAGTGCATAGGAAATCCCCGCCCTGATGCGGATCATGGCGGTCTTCTCGATCCCCAGTTTCATGGCAATGGCGTCCGCCGTGCGGAAACCGATGCCGCGGATGCCTGTTGCCCACCGCGCTGGCCTTCGCCCACAACTCCACAGCCACCCACCACCATCACGAAGGACTTGGAATTCAACTAAGCCAAGCCCTAACGGGGCGACAACTATCCTGACACAGGGGGACCCCGGCGCAGGCAAGACCCCTAGGAAATTATGCTGGCGCCAGGCGGGAGCCGAAGTGATCTACAAGAGCATCCCGCGCCTGACGCGCGAGGGCAGGGACTGGAGCCTCGTCAGCAGGATCACCTGCTCCAACGTGCGGCGGGCATGGCAGGACGGGCGCGTCATCGAAGAACTGGCGCCCGGCGACGACGAGATCTGGCTGCTGAAATCAGCCTGAGAACAGGGCTACCGCATTTGGCGAGTATCGCGCGACTTTTTGCGGGTCGAGTTCAACGCCAAGCCCCGGCTTCATGGGGATCTCGAGATAGCCCTCGCGATCCAGCTTGAATGGCTCGGTCAGGATTCCATCGACATAGGCGCTGCCGCCAATGAACTCGACGACATCCGCACCGGGCATCGCCGCCGCAATCTGCAGATCACCGGCCACGCCGACCGCTGTGTTCCATCCGTGGCCAATGTACTTGACGCCGAACTCCTCGGCCAGCCATGCAATCCGCCGCTGTTCCGAGATGCCGCCAACCTTGGTTGCATCGGGCTGGACGATATCGAAGGCACCGCGCTGCAGGAACGGCATGAAACTTTGCCGGCGGGTCAGGACTTCGCCACCGGCGATGGGCACCGGGCTCTGGCGGCGGAGCTCGCAGAAGTCGTCGATGGCATCGGGCTTCAGCGCCTCCTCGAACCAGCCGGCATCATAGTTGCGGAGCATCTGCGCGGTGTTCAAGGCCCACTTCAGCCCATTTGGCCAATAGGCATCACTTGCACCGGCATCAATGAAGAGTTGGCTGTCTGCCCCCACGGTTTCGCGGGCGGCCCGCACGATCTCTTCGTCGAGCCTTGCGCTTCCTCGCCGCCCGAACGGACCCCATCCGATCTTGAAGGCGCGGAAGCCTTGGGCAACAAAGGGCTCCAGGACAGCCCTCATCCGGGTTGGTTCCTCCATGAGGAGCGAGCAGTACGGTCTGACCCTGGTGCGATAAACTCCGCCGAGCAGCCTGCCGACTGGCTGGCCCACCGCCTTGCCAAGAATATCCCACAGCGCGATATCAATGCCGCTGATGGTATGGGTCAGGGTTCCGCCTCTTCCCATCCAGAAGCTGTTCTGGTTGAGCTTCTCGGTCACCCGCTCGGGCTCCAGGGCATTCTCGCCCGCATAGAGAGGTTCAAGCACCTTGAGTGCCGCCTCGACCAGTCCGCCGTTGGTAAAGACGCTGCCATAGCCTGTAATGCCCTCGTGCGTGTGCACGGCGATCAGGGCGTGGACAGAATCATCCGGCCGGATCTCGGCCGTCCATCCGCCCTTTGGACTGTCGCCCATCAGGGGCGCAGCGACGATGGAACGAATGCGTATTTTATCGCGTGTCATTGAAGGACCTCAGAATGTTGCGGATACGCCACCATCGACGCTCAGGATCTGGCCGGTAACATAGCGGGCATCGTCGGAGCACAGAAAGAATGCGGGACCTGCCATGTCGAGTGGCTTTCCGAAGCGCCGAAGAGGAATGCGACCGTATTTCACATAGATATCGCGGAACCAATCCGAGTCGTACTCGTGTGACCCGTCGGGCAGGATTGACATCGGCGTGTCGACGAATCCAGGTGCTATCGCATTGACCATGATGCCGTAGGGTGCAAGATCGCAGGCAAGCGCACGGGTAAAATTCACGATGGCGCCCTTGGCCGTTGCGTAGGCAAGCTGATTTGGCCAGCCGCGAAGGCCCTGGATCGATGCGACATTGACGATCCGGCGTCCATCGCCAGCTTTCTTGATCAACGGCACAAAGGCCATTGCCATCCGCACCGCGCCATCCTGGTTGATGTTGATAATGCGCTGGTATTCCTCCATCTTCATGGTCTCGATATGGGTGTCGGCCCCGATCGCCGCATTGTTGACCAATATCTCGCAGCACCCGTATTTGCCGTCCACCGACTTGGCCAGTCCGGCTACGGATGCATCCTCACCGATGTCGACAGGCAGCGCTTCGGCACTGAACCCCTGTTTGACAAGTCTTTCAGCGGCAGCAACCGCTGCCGCAATCTTCACATCAGCCAGGATCGTGATGGCGCCTTCCGAAGCAAGTCGCTCCGCGATGCTGAAGCCAATGCCCTGCGCTGCCCCCGTGACGATCGCGACACGATCCTTCAGTCTCTTTTCATTGCTCACGTCAGTCCTCCTCGGATGCGCCCTTGGGTTTCATGCGCCATGCGACAGCAATGGCCAGCAATATGGTAATCAGCAAAACGACCGTGACGAGGGCATTGATTTCGGGCGTGAAACCGACCCGCATCATGGCCCAAAGGCGAAGCGGCAGCGTCATTTGATCGCCGGCAACGAAGGTGCTGATCAGGGTTTCGTCGAAGGACAAGGTGAGAGCAAGCACAGCGCCGGTCATCACGGCGGATGCCAGATGTGGCATCAGGACATGCCGAAAGGTTTGCCAGCGGCTCGCGCCCAGATCGAATGAGGCCTCGACCAGCGAAGCAGGCAAGGCCTGCAGCCGCGTGAGCACCAATCGGTAAGCCACGGCCAGCACGAAGATGGCATGTCCCAAAACCACTGTCGCCAGGCCACGGCTCAATCCCATCTCCGCCGAAGCAACAAGCAGGGCCAGTCCGGTTACAATGGGCGGCAGGAGGAAGGGCAGATAGATGGTGAGTTCAAGCGCCCTCCGGCCGATTGCTCCCTCCCATTGTGTATAGAGGGCAAGAATCACGGCCAGAATGGAAGCCACGATGACGGATGTGATCGCCACTATAGCCGTGTTCGAAAGGGCATCGACAACACTTGTGTTCGACCACAGGGTAACGTAGGGGCCGAAACTCAGAGTATCCCAAAGAATCTTGCCTTGCCTGATCTCAACCAGCGAAAACAGTATGCTGATGAATACGGGAGCATAGAGCAGCGCGAACACAACGACAGTGAACGCTCCCGTCGTCCCGACTGCCAGTTTGTGCCCGCCGCTCTGCATTGTCATACCCGTTGCCGGCTCATGGCCATTCCAGCCAGGACGATGCCCGCCAATGAGGTTGCAAGGAGAATGGCTGCC
Source organism: uncultured Hyphomicrobiales bacterium (assembly GCA_903930095.1). GTDB lineage: Bacteria > Pseudomonadota > Alphaproteobacteria > Rhizobiales > Aestuariivirgaceae > Aestuariivirga. The sequence goes on along the minus strand of CAIYXE010000267.1, from coordinate 8,067 downwards.
ATGGCAGCACCGAATGGCCAGTCATAGGCGAGGCCGAATTGTGAGTAGATCACCCGTCCGATGGTGAAGCCGGTGGTGCCCCCGACCATCTGCGGCGTGATGAAGTCGCCCAGCGCCAGCACGAAGGCGAAGAGTGCGCCGCCGATGGTGCCGGGAAGCGAGAGAGGCAGGACGATGCGGCGGAACGTGTCCCAAGCGCCCGCACCGAGGTCGATCGAGGCATTCAGCAGCGACTTCGGGATCCGCTCCAGCGCAAGGAAGATCGGCAGGATGACGAATGGCAGGTAGATCACGACCATGGTGACCAGCACGGCGCGCTGATTGAACAGGAACATCTGGCTCGGCTTGTCGATCACGCCGATGCCGAGCAGCAATTGGTTCACCAGTCCGTTCAGTCCGAGCATGGATCGCAACGTGTAGAGTTTCACGATGTAGCTCATGAACAGCGGAACGACGGCAAGCAGAAGCAGAAGATAGCGCCGCGAACCCCTCTGCTGCCAGATGAACCAGGCAATCGGATAGCCCATGATCACCGAGACCACCATCACCTGGAAGCACAAGGCGAGCGTGCCGAGGAATGTGCCGGCATATGTCCAGTTGGTAAAGAAGTTCACGTAGTTGTCGAGTGTCACCTCGCGAATGATCACGCTCTTTTCGGCGCGGAAAAGAGAGAGGACGATGAAGCTGGCGATTGGCGCCAGGATGAACGCGAGCGGGACAGTTGCGACCGCTAGGAAGATCAACCATCTCGAGACCGCGTTCGACATGTCAGCCTCGGTCCGCAATGACGACGGCATCTGCCGGATCATAGGTGACGCTCACGGAGTCACCCGGAGACGGTGCTGATCCGCGGTCCAATCCGGAAAGCCGAAGATCAAGGGTGATCGACTGGTCTCGTGTGGGGCGAAGGAGAAGCTTCGTGAGCGCACCGCCGAACATGCTGTCGGTAACGACAGCTTGGATTGAAGCGGCCCCCTTGCCCAGTCTCAGCGACTCTGGACGGATGGCAACCAGAACTTCCTCCCCTCGTATCAGGCCCGATAGCCCTGCAACAGGCAACGTGCCTAGCGAGCTATCGACGTGACCTTCGTCCGATACTGTCCCGGAGATCAGGTTGTTGTCGCCGAAGAAGCCCGCCACGAAGCGGGTGCGCGGGCTGAAATAGAGATCCTTGGGCGTGCCGACCTGCTCGATCCGGCCCAGGTTCATGACGACAATGCGGTCGGACATGGTAATGGCTTCGTCCTGATCATGCGTGACAAACACGAAGGTCGTGTCGATGCGGCGCTGGATCTGCTTGAGAAAGACCTGCATCTGCCTTCGCAGCGTGGCATCCAGGGCGGCGAGCGGCTCATCGAGAAGAATGACCTTGGGTTGGCAGATGATGGCCCGCGCCAGTGCGACCCGTTGCTTCTGGCCACCAGAGAGCTGGGCCGGATAGCGGTCTCGAAGGGCGCTTAGCCCGACGATGTCCAGCGTTTCGTCGATGAGCTTGCGGGTGTCATCACCCTGCCGCCGCTGCACAAGCGGGCCGTAGCCTGCGTTCTGCAACACGGTCATGTGCGGAAACAGCGCATAGTCCTGGAACACGGTGTTGAACGGCCGCCGGTTGGCGGGAAGCTGGGTGATATCCTGACCATCGAACAGGATATTGCCCGACGAAGCCTGGGTAAATCCACCGATAAGCCGCAGGACAGTCGTCTTGCCCGATCCCGACGGCCCCAGGAGCGTCAGGAACTCACCACTTCCAACGGCAAGCGACAGGGGATGCAGGACTTCCTGCATGCCATAGCGCTTCGCCACGTCCCTCAGCTTAAGGCCCATATCCGTTCACCTGATCAGGCAACAGTATAGCGCTTCACCACATCCCAATCGACTTCCACGCCGAGGCCTGGCTTGGTCGGCAGGGGGATGGTGCCGTCGGCATTCAGGACGAGCTCCTCATGTGCCAGTTCCCGGCGCAGGCGCTCATGGCAGAGCTGCGGCGGCAGATACTCGATGAAGGCACAATGATCTGTGACGAAGGCAAGGTGAGCCGTTCCGGAAATTGATATTCCCGTCTTCCAGCAATGCGGTACGATGGTACGCCCGCGCTCCTTTGCCATGTCGCAGACGATCTTCGCTTCACCAATTCCTCCAACGCGCCCGACATCCGGCTGGGCGACCTGTACCTTTCCGATGTCCATGAGTTCCTCGAACTCGAAGCGCGTGGCAAGCCACTCGCCGAAGGCGATGGGCATGGGCGCCTTCTCGGCAAGCTTCGCCATCTCACGCACATTGTCCGACCACAGCGGGGTCTCCAGGAAGTAGGTGTTGAATTCACCCCAGTCCTTGATCACTGACAGGCATGTTTCCGCGTCCTCCCACAGGTACTGAACGTCGACCATCAAGGTGATGTCGGGACCGACCGTCTTACGAACGGCCGCAAGCACTTCGGTGTGCCGGTCGTAACTCTCGCGCATTCCGCTATGGGCGTAGGGGCCATTCATGGTGATTTCGGTCTTCATGGCCTTGAAGCCGAGAGCCTTGGCGCGCTCGGCAGACAGGCAGAGGGCGTCCCGATAGTCTTCGAAGCGCCCGCCGGCCGGCTGAAGCGATGCATAAGGCGTGATGGAGCTGCGCGTGGCGCCGCCCAGAAGTGCGTGCACTGGTTGCCCCACGGCCTTGCCGCAAAGATCCCAGAGCGCCATCTCCACAGCACTCAGCGCATGGATGACCATGCCGCGCCGGCCGTTCATCGCGGTACCGATATAGATCTTCCGCCACAAATCGCCGATCTCAAAGGGATTGGCTCCGATCAGAGTGTCCCTGATCGACAGGCCCATCGTGTGGGTTCCAGGTGCCTCGATGCAGGCCTTGGCCATCCAGGGGTTCGCGTCACATTCTCCAACGCCGCTTATCCCGCCATCGGTATGAATGACGACCACGAGACTGTCCTGCGCGGAAGATGTGAATGTAACGTCAAAGTCGGGCGCCAGTAGAACGTGGCATTCGACCTCGGTGATCTTCAATCGGGGCGGCGATGACGTGAGGATGGGCGAGATGGTGTGCAGAGGCATGGCTACTCCAGTCGGCCAGGGTGGGCCGGAGAAAGTCCCCGGCCCTTTGTTTCATCGGTCAGGCCACAAGGTCAGCTCGCCTTGATCTCGTTCCACAAGGCGACCCGCTTCTCATAGTTCTCCGCGGTTTCAAGCCAGGAGAGCTTGTCGCCGTAGGTCATTCCCGCTGTCTTGTTCACATCCACATTGGTGGTGTTCCCATAGCCATTCTTCTCGGTCAGGATCTTGCCGACAGCGCTGTCCATGCAGGCATTCATCCAGGCGTAGGCGAGGTCGACGTCCTTGGCGCCGGCTGACAGTTCCCAGCAGTCAAGCCAGCCGACCGCTTTTTCCCTGGGGATGGTGAGAGCCGCCTGGACGCCCTTCTTTACCAGCGCCGGAACCTGCGGTTCTCCCATCGAGAACATGAGCTTGATACTGTTCTGGGCAAATAGATTCACGCCATCATCAAAGCCAGCATAGTAGCTGAGGGACAGTTTCTTCTGTGCGATGAGCTTGTCCTTGATCTTGGCAAAGTCCTCATCGGTCAACTGATAGGGATTGGCCGCGCCGACAATCAGCGCTGCCAGGGTGATCGAGTTGTTTGCATCGTCCATCCACAGCATCTGCTGTGCATACTGCTCATCCCACATGACTTCCCATGACTCAGGCGCTGCCGGGAATGCCGCGGTGTCATAAACCAGCGGCAGCGAACCCCACGCGAAAGGCAAGCCATAGCGTTCCTGCCCCCGCATCACGGCTTTGACATCTGCAAACTCAGGGGCGACATTCTTGATGTTCGGGATCTTTGCCTGATCGAACGGTTGAATTAGCTTGGCGTCGATGTAGCGCGGAAAGAGCGATGTGTCGAAGGAAACGAGATCGAAATCGGTTCCCTGCGACCCTTGCATCTTCGCAAACATTTCGTCGGCAGAACCCGCATAGACGATGTTTACCTTGGCTCCCGTGTCTGACTTGAACTTGTCCAGCCATTCGGGGCTTGCGTAACCTTCCCATGTCAGAATGCGGAGTTCGCGGTCGGCTGCGCGCACGATCGCTGGAAATCCAATGCTTGCGGCGGCAGCGGCGGCGGTTCCCTTCAGGAAGTGCCGGCGATTGACTTGTGATAGGCTCTTCATGACATTTCTCCCTTGTTCCTTAGGTTTTCAACTCAAAGATCAGTTCGAAGCCGGGAAATTCAGCACCATGCGGTTCACCCTGCCGGTCTCCACCAACGCAATCGCTTCATTGATTTTCTCGAATGGCCAGACCTCGCTTACCAGATCCTCGAGGTTTAGCAGGCCATGCTTCACCAGTCTCAGTGTCTTCGGAAAATCAATCATGGGGCGGGTGGAGCCGTAGCTTGAGCCGATGACGCGATTCTCGTCCTGCGCGATCCAGTAGGGCGGAAAGCCCGCCATCGCATCTTCGGTGGGCTGTCCGATGAGAACAGTTGTGCCGGCCCGCCGGGTCGCCTTGTAGCAGAATTCCGCCTGCTCGACGTTCCCAGTCACTTCAAACGTGAAGTCTGCCCCACCGGCAGTGATGTCGCGGACTGCCGCGACTGGGTCCGTCGAAGAAGCGTTGATGAAGTGAGTTGCGCCGAAGCGGCGCGCCTCGGATTCCTTTTCCGCGCGGACGTCGACCGCAATGATGGGAAGCGCATTGCAGAGTTTGGCGCCCTGGATCACGCTGAGGCCAACACCGCCGCACCCAAACACCGCAACACTGTCGCCTGGGCGGAGTTGGGCTGTGTTGACTGCCGCCCCGATGCCGGCCATCGCCCCACAGCCCAGGAGACAGGCCTGGTCCGACGGGGTGTCCTGCGGAATGCGAATGGCACCATTGTGTGGCACTACGGTGTATTCGCAGAAGGAGGAAACGAGGCTGAGATGATGAAGGGGTTTTCCGTCCCGGTCAAAGAAGCGGGTGGTGTTGTCCCACATGGTGCCCTGAGCCGCAGCACGAGCCACTTCCTCGCAAAGGACAACCCGTCCTTCGACACAAAAGCGGCAATGGCCGCATGACGGGGTGAAGGTCAGAACGACCTTCTCGCCAATCCTCGACTTCGGCACGCCAGGTCCGACGGATTCGATGATGCCACACCCCTCGTGACCGAGGATGACCGGCTTCGGATGAGCCCATACGCCGCGCAGATAGTGGATGTCTGACCGGCAAATACCTGTTGTTTCGAGCTTCACCCGCACTTCCATTTCATGCGGATCATCGACTCGCACGCGGCGCAGTTCGAGGGCATCTCCCTCGCCAGGTGACGTGCAGACGGCGGCGAGCATTTCGATCTGTGCCATGCGCATTCTCTCCTCAGATCATCGTCATGCCGCCGTCGATTGGCAGAACAGTACCGGTGATGAAGCCGGCCTGGTCCGATGACAGGAACAGCACCGCCGCCGCAACCTCTTCCGGCTTGGCATAGCGTCCGATCGGATGAAGACCAGATAGCACTTTCATGCCTGCCTCCTCGCCGCCATCCATGCCCGAAGCATAGCCCCGCGTGAGGGGGGTGTCGATCACACCCGGTGCAATGGCATTTGCCCGCAGTCCTTGCTTTGCATAGTCAGCGGCAATACAGCGGGCCAGATGATGCAGCCCTGCCTTCGCGACGTTGTAGGCAACGTCGCCCTCCCAAGCGACAAGCCCCGCTACGGAACCTACGAAGGTTACTGATGGATTCTTGCCCTCAAGCAGGGCTGGCAAGAGCCGCTTGGACAGCCGGAAAGCCGCGGTGAGATGAATGGCCAGCATCCGATCCCACGTCTCATCCGGCGTTTGATGTGTCGGATTGGTCTGGGTTACGTCGATCCCTGCGCAATGGACAAAGATGTCAAGGCCGCCGAGTCCCATCAGGACCTGATCGGCAGCGTGATCGGTCTCCGCCCGGTTTGAGAGATCGGCCTTCACGACTAAGGCGCGCCCTCCATCGGCCCTGATACTGGCCGCTGCCGCCTCGGCCTGTCCGGCGCGTTTCGATGCGCCGATGGCGACATCCGCGCCCTCCGCAGCCAGGGCCGCTACCACGGCCGCACCAATTCCGCTCGAACCGCCAGTGACATAGGCGCGCCGCCCAGCCAGTTTGCCAGCCATTATTCTCTCCGCGTGTGGGTCATCCGGAAGCATGTCAAATGCAGAGTTGCCATGTCTCTTGCTGATGTCCTAAATGTATACAATCACGGTTTCGGTGCAAGTGTTAGTTTGTGGATTGGTGTTTGCGGCATGTTTCTATCGGAAGCTCGCCGCAGGCGGGCATTCAGTTGACAACACATCGTGCGGTTAAGGGCGCATGCCCATGGAGAACAACGTCATGGAATTCGGTGTGACCGACGTAAATTCGAGGATCGGGACAGCTCAAGTTCGCCCCATTGTGCGGGTCGAAGTCATTCCGCTCGTGGTTCCCGAAGTCGATCGCAGCGATCTTGACGGACTGTCTGGCACGCTGATCGCGAAGGTTCACGACGAAGCCGGACGCTTCGGGTTCGGCGAGACGGACGCTCCCCCCGATGTCGTCAAATCCTTCATTACAACGCCGACTGCAGTATCTGTAGGGTGCGGGAAGCAGTGACAGGGTCGAACCGAACGCCGCATGCGCCGCGCATATTTGTCTTGAGGTGGACGACATCGAACAGAGATGGGCGGAACTCATGACTGCGGGCGCCAGTGTTCAGGGCGAGGTCGCCCTCGTCGACAATGGGCCGGTCCGTGGTGTCAAGGCAGGCTATCTGCGAGATCCCAACGGAATCATCATCGAACTGGTCGAGATACCTTCAACCGCTGACGACGACATTGGAACACTTCATGCCCTGAAATAGTGCTTCGCAGTATCCCTCCGGCGCGTTGTTCAATCGCGTTGCGGCCGGCAGTGCCCTTCTGGTATCTGAGCCTAAACGTGTTCTGCTTGCGCCAGCAGAAAAGCTGCGGCGGCAGATGTTCATTGAAGGCCCAACGTAGGGTGACGAAAGCGGGATGCGTTTCCGGTGCAACGGAGTGGCGCAAGGTGCAAGGGAATACACATGGCGAGAAATAAACAGACAGCTACTCCTATCGAGGCCAAGCTCCACATGATCCGGTCGCCGAGCCTTGCTGACCAGGCGGCCGACGCCATCGTGACGGGAATTGCCTCCGGTGTCCTGAGACCCGGACAACGGCTTATCGAGACGGAACTTGCGAGCCTTCTCCACATGAGCCGAGTGCCGCTGCGCGAGGCCCTGAAGATCCTCGAGGCCCAGGGAATTGTCGAAAGCATTCCTCATCGCGGAACGAGCATTGCCCTGTTCGGAGATGATCGCTTCAACAACATCTGCGAGGCGCGCATTGCCTTGGAGAGGCTGGCCCTCGCTTCCGCGGCGCCTCGCTACAAACACGATCCCACACTTCTGGATAGCCTTGATCGCTTGATCGGCACCATGGAGAAGGCAGCAAGCCGTCTTGAATGGATTGACGTCAGCAAGGCGGACCTCAGCTTCCACCGTGAGATTTGCCGCGTCTCCGGCAATCAGATTGTGCTGACCCTGTGGGAGACCCTGGCGCGCCATGTGTTCATTGTAGTTGGACATGAGATCCGGGACGAACGCGATGCGGCCGTGATCGGGCCTCAACACCGCAAGCTGCGCGATCTTCTAGCGGCAGGCGACGTCAAGGCGCTGCAGGCCGACATCGAAAGCCATATCCTCAGGATTCGTTCCAAAGTGAACACCGGACGTGCCGGCCGCGCTGCCTAGCTGTGGAACCCCAACAGGTTGTCCTCCGACAAGGGAAATCGGCTGACAAGTGGTCGCGAGTTTAGGTTGCCGTGCGGCCTGTGCCAATTGTATCGGTGAAGCCAGATGGGCAGCTCGGAGGATCGCTCGCGGGAGTCTGCATAGGTCCTGGCGTAGGCCCATTCGCGCAGCGCGGTCTGGATGAAGCGTTCCGCCTTTCCGTTGGTCCGGGGTGTGTAGGGTGCGCCTACCCGCAAATCGAATCTGACTCGCCAAAGGGCCGACATTTGGCGATGTTTTGTGGCATGGTCGACATT
>CAIYXE010000266.1 GCA_903930095.1 uncultured Hyphomicrobiales bacterium | reverse complement strand
CCACCATGCGCCGCTGCTACTTCGACTTCGATGACATGATGCGCACCAACAAGGACGGCTTCTTTCCCTACACGCCGCCGCTCCACATGCTCCGTGCGCTGCGCGCCGCGACCGACCTGCTGCTGGAAGAGGGCCTCGAGAATGTCTTCGCCCGCCACTACCGGCTGGCCGAGGGCGTGCGCCAGGCCGTGTCCGCCTGGGGCCTGTCACTCTGCGCCAAGGACCCCAAGTGGCATTCCGATACGGTGAGCGCCATCCTGCTGCCTGAGGGCTTCGACAGCGCCGCCCTCGTGAAGCATGCCTACACCAAGTATCACATGTCGCTCGGCATGGGCCTCAACAAGGTGGCGGGCAAGGTGTTCCGCATCGGCCACCTCGGTGACCTCAACGAGATCATGTGCCTGCAGGCCATCGCGGGTTCCGAAATGGCCATGCGCGACCTCGGCATTCCCGTTCAGGCGGGCTCGGGCGTTGCGGCGGCCATTGAATATTACCGTGGCGCCACTGGCGCCGCCGCGCTCAAGAACGCGGCCTGAGGAGCAAACCACATGGACATTCATGAATACCAGGCCAAGGAAATCCTGAGCCGCTTCGGCGTGCCCGTCCCCAAGGGCGCGCTGGCCTACAGCCCGGAGCAGGCCGCCTATCGCGCCCGCGAAATCGGCGGCAAGATGTGGGTCGTCAAGGCGCAGGTTCACACCGGCGGCCGCGGCAAGGCGGGCGGCGTCAAGCTCTGCCGCAGCGAGGACGAGGTTCTCGAAGCAGCCGACGACCTGCTCGGCAAGAAGCTCGTCACCCACCAGTCCGGACCGGCCGGCAAGATCGTCTACCGTCTCTATGTCGAAGGTGGCGTCGCCATCAGCAAGGAGCTCTATCTGGGCTTCGTGCTCGACCGCAAGTCGGAACGCGTGATGGTCGTCGCCTCGTCCCAAGGCGGCTTGGAGATCGAGGACATCGCGGCCGAGAAGCCCGAATCGATCGTCAAGGTCAGCGTCGAGCCCGCGGTTGGCATGCAGGCATTCCAGGCGCGCGAGGTGGCCTTCGCGCTGGGCCTCCAGCCCAGCCAGATCCAGTCCGCTGTCAACGCCATCATGGGCTGCTACCGCGCCTTCGAGGAACTCGACGCGACGATGGTGGAGATCAATCCGCTGATCGTCACCGAGGATGACCATGTGATGGCGCTCGACGCCAAGATGACCTTCGACGACAACGCGCTGTTCCGCCACCCGGCGGTGGCAGAACTCCGCGACAAGAGCCAGGAAGACCCGCGTGAGACCCATGCGGCAGACCGCGGCCTGTCCTATGTGGGCCTCACCGGCAAGATCGGCTGCATCGTGAACGGCGCTGGCCTTGCCATGGCCACCATGGACATGATCAAGCTCGCAGGCGGCGAGCCTGCGAACTTCCTCGACATTGGCGGCGGTGCAACGCCGGAGCGCGTGGCCAAGGCCTTCAAGCTCGTCACCATGGACAAGAACGTCGAGGCGATCCTCGTCAACATCTTCGCGGGCATCAACCGCTGCGACTGGGTTGCCGAAGGCGTCGTCCAGGCGCTGGAGAAAAATCCGCTCGACGTGCCCGTGATCGTGCGCCTCGCTGGAACCCATGTGGAGGAGGGCCGCCGCATCCTGGCGCGCTCGGGGCTCCCCATCATCCGCGCCAACACGCTGGCGGAGGCCGCCGAACGCGCGGTTGCCGCGTGGAAGAACAACTCAAACACGATCGGCCTCAAGGTGGTGAACGCATGAGCATCCTTCTCGACTCCCGGACGCCGGTCCTCGTGCAGGGCATCACCGGCAAGATCGGCTCCTTCCACACCAAGGAGATGATGGAATACGGCACCAACATCGTGGGCGGCGTCACCCCCGGCAAGGGCGGCACCAGCCTTGACGGCGTGCCCGTCTTCGACACCATGAAGGAAGCGGTGGAGAAGACCGGCGCCACCTCGTCCATCGTCTTCGTGCCGCCGCCCTTCGCGGCTGACTCCATCATGGAGGCAGCGGATGCCGGCGTGCGGCTGTGCGTTGCCATCACCGATGGCATTCCCGCGCAGGACATGATCCGGGTGAAGCGCTACATGCGCCGCTACAGGGCGGAAAACCGCATGCGCCTCATCGGCCCGAACTGCGCCGGCATGATCTCGCCGGGCAAGTCGCTGCTCGGCATCATGCCGGGCAACATCTATCTCCCCGGCAATGTCGGCATCGTCGGGCGCTCCGGCACGCTGGGCTATGAAGCGGCTGCCCAGATGATGGAGCTCGGCATCGGTGTCTCGACCTCGGTCGGCATCGGCGGCGACCCGATCAACGGCTCGTCCTTCAAGGACATCCTGGAGCTCTTCGAAGCCGATCCCGAGACCCATGCGGTCGTCATGATCGGCGAGATCGGCGGCCCCCAGGAGGCGGAAGCCGCGGAATACATCCGCGACAACATGACGAAGCCCGTCATCGCCTACGTGGCGGGTCTCTCGGCGCCGAAGGGCCGCAAGATGGGCCATGCCGGCGCCATCATCTCGGCCTTCGGCGAGGGCGCCTCCGAGAAGGTGGAACTGCTGCGCGACGTCGGTGTTGCCATTGCGCCGACCCCTGCCGAGATTGGCAGCACGGCGCAGAAGGTCCTGAAGGCGGCGTGAGGTGAGGCCATGATCCTTCCGCTCGACTCCCCCCTTCAGCCCGGGCGCAAGCAGGCGTCCGGCAACAAGATGACCATCGTGCCGGATCTCAGAAGCTTCCGCTATGAGCCCCGGCCCGCCCGCCTCTCGCCCATGCAGATGCTGGTCGTCCAGCTCGTCTGCTGCGGCCTGGCCGACAAGGAGATTGCCTTCATCCTCGGCGTGAGCAGCGCCACGGTGAAGGCGCACATGTCCCGCGCCATCAAGGACATGGGACTGTTTCGCCGGCACCAGCTCGTGCGCTATGTGTTCGAGAACGGTTTGTTCGACCCCGAAACGGCGCAGGCCGAAATCCTGCGCCGCCGCGCCGCCTGCTGAGT
>CAIYXE010000265.1 GCA_903930095.1 uncultured Hyphomicrobiales bacterium | reverse complement strand
GCACACGCCTTGATGCCATGGACGCGCGCATCGCCGGCGCTGAAACAGCACTCAAGACGGCGGATGCTGAGCTGGCCTCCTTCCGCAACGCCCTGTCGCAGGCAGCCGCCGCCCCCGCAGGCAGCACCGCGCCCGCGGATGTGGCAGCCCTGGCAGCACTTGGGCTGCGCATCGACGCCCTGGAAAAGGACGTGGCAAGCCTCAAATCCGCCACCGCACAGGCCACAGGCGACGGCACGGCCTCCTTCACCTCCGCCCTCTCCCAGGCCTTGTCTGATCTCAATGCCAAGGTGGCGGCCGGGACCGGCTATGCCGAGGAGCATGACCGGATCGCGCGGATGGTGCCCGCGGCGGCCGGGCTTCAGACGGTGGGCGCGCGGGCGGCGGAAGGGCTGCCCAACGCCGCAGGCCTGGTGGCGGAACTGCGCGCCGCCATACCTGCGTTGCCCCAGCCTGAGAACCCCGTGGCGGAAGACGGGAGCTATCTCGGAAGCCTCATGAATTCGCTCTCGGGCGTGTTGAACGTCCGCACCATCGGGGAGGCGAACTGGCCGGGCGTGGCCGGACAGGCCGCAGACTTCGCCGAGGCGGGCGACCTGAACCAGGCCATCGCCGTCATCGACGCTGCCGAGGGGGAAAAGCCCATGGCGCTCGTGCAATGGCGCGACCGGGCCGCGGCCCGGCTGCAGCTTGAAGCCGCGCTTGCCGAGGTATCGGATTCCGTGCTGCGCCAGATCGCGGCGCTGGGCGGGGCGCAGCAATGATCAAGCTGCTCTGGCGCTTCTTCCTGCTCGTCCTGCTGGCGGCGGGCTTCGCCTGGATTGCCGACCGGCCGGGCACGCTCACCATCCGCTGGCTGGGACGCGAGATCAACATGAGCTTTATCGCCGGCATCGTCGTGGCGGTGCTGGCGGTCGTCGCCATCTGGTTCGTGTGGGGCCTGTTCCGCAGGCTGTGGTCGAGCCCGCAGGCGGTCAGCCGCTACTGGGCCTTCCGCAAGAACCGCAAGGGTTACGAATCGCTCTCCCGCGGCATCATCGCGGCGGGCGCCGGGGATGCAACCGCGGCGGCAAAGCATGCGGCCATCGCCGGCAATTCGCTCCTGGATGAGCCGCTGGTCAACGTGCTTGCCGCACAGGCAGCGCAGCTCAAGGGCGACCGCGCCTCGGTGAAGCGCATCTTCGAGGCGATGACGAAATCACCCGATACCGAGGCGCTGGGCTTACGGGGCCTGTTCTCGGATGCGCGCCAGTCCGGCGACATGGCCGCGGCGCGCCGCCACGCCGAGCGCGCCCTGGCGCTGAACCCGCGGCTCTCCTGGGCGTCAGGCGCGGTGCTGCAGCTGCAGTCTGCCGCCAGGGACTGGCCGGCAGCGGCGGCAACGCTCAGCCAGCAGATCAAGTCCGGGCTGATGCCCACGGCCGAGGGCAACCGCAAGCATGCGGCCATGCTTGCCGCTGAGGCCCTGGCGCGCGAGGACAGCGACCGGACGCAGGCGCTGGACCTTGCCCTGAAGGCGCACAAGCTTGACCCGGCGCTGGTGCCCGCAGCCCTCGCCGCCGCGCGCGTGCTGATCGCCCAGGCCTCGACCCGCAAGGCCTCGAAGATCCTCAAGGAAACATGGCTTCTCTCACCCCACCCGGACATCGCGGAGCTGCAGGCGCATCTGATCCCCGGTGACGGGCCGGAAGCCCGCTACGACCGGGTGCGCGAGCTCCTGAAGGAGCACAAGGGCGGCCTCGAGGGATCGGTGGCGCTCGCCCGGGCGGCGGCCAGTGCCCAGCACTGGGACGTGGCGCGCGAAGCACTGGCCCCCTGGCTTGCGGAGCGTCCGCAGGCCCGCATCTGCGCGCTGATGGCCGACATCGAGGAGGCAGCAGGCGACAAGGGCCGGGCACGCGAATGGCTGTCACGGGCGCTTACCGCGCCGAGGGACCCGATCTGGGTCTCGGACGGTGTTGCCAGCCCGCGCTGGACGCCGGTTTCCCCCGTCTCGGGCGAGATCGTGCCGTGCGAGTGGAAGGCGCCCTTCGAAATGCCCGAGATCGCCGAACCGCCCGCAGCCGCCCGCCCGCCCGAACCAGAGCCAGCCCCTGCCCCAGCCCCGGCCCCGCAGGCAGCGCCGCCGAAATCCCTGGAAGCGCCGAGGATGGTCACCCACCAGCGCCCGCCCGACGACCCGGGCCTGCCCGAGGACTTCGACACCCCCCAGCTGCCGGCACGGCGGTCGCTTCCTGCCGAAGGCTGAAAAACCCGGCGCCACGACGGTTGCGGCCCCCCGCAAAATACCCTATATCCCGCGCCGTTACGGCAAGCCGCTTTAGCTCAGTTGGTAGAGCACATCATTCGTAATGATGGGGTCAGGTGTTCGAGTCACCTAAGCGGCACCATACCACCGGCAGCGGAGACTGAGCCTGAAACACCTCGCTGGGGTTCAGGAAAACCGGTCAGATTTCCAGCAGTTTGCCACATGCCTCCAAAACTGCTTTAATGTACCGTCTGCACAATGCAGTCATGACAACACCAACGAGAAGAGACAGTACTTTGGCTACAGGTAAAGTGAAGTGGTTCAACGATCAGAAGGGCTACGGATTCATTCAGCCGGATGACGGCAGCAAGGATGTGTTCGTTCATATCAGCGCAGTCGAGCGCGCCGGCCTCAGGTCGCTTGCTGAGAACCAGGCGGTTTCCTACGAGCTGACAACCGACCGGAAGAGCGGAAAGCAGTCCGCCGATCAGCTTCGGGCCCTCTGAGGATGGCAGTGAAAGCCAGGAAGAAGCTCCGGGCGAAAGCACCAGCCAAGTCGACGAAGACGAAGAAGCCGATTGCCGTCAAATCCGTGAAGCCGACAAAAAGCGCGGCCGCGAAGAAGACTGCCGGCAAGAAGCCTGCCCGCAAGGCGGCCCGCCGTAGCTCGGCAGATGTAGCGAAGCTGCGCAAGGCCGTGATTGCCGGATCGAGGGCAAAGAAGTCAGCCGATGTGATTGCCAAGGAACTTGGCATCTCCAAGGCTTACGTCTACGCCCTCAAGCGCAAGCCTTGAGCTGAACACCTGGTTGATCCAGCCGCGCCAGCGGCAGATCCAATCTCCACCACGCGCCCCGGAGACGGGGCGCGTGGTCTGCTTCCGAAACGAAAGAACCCGGCGTCTTGGCGGTACAACGCCTGCGCTGCATGGTGGGCTGGGAAATGACCAGAACCGCCGTGCCGGCATGGCGCCATGATGTTGCAGCTGCTGCTGCGTGAGCGGGTGACATGCGTCCGCATGGCATTGGCTCATAGAACCATCGCCTTTCTCACCCTGATCTTCTGGCTGTAGCTGAAGATTGCAGCCTTGGAGCGGCGGGCGCTCAGTTGAGATCAACTCTCAATTCTCACCGTCATGCCAGCGAAGGCTGGCATACCGCT
>CAIYXE010000264.1 GCA_903930095.1 uncultured Hyphomicrobiales bacterium | reverse complement strand
GGGCGTCATGGGGCGGCTCGCCTCCGGAAGGCTCGAGGAAGATGTGCCCTATGCGACACGCGGCGACGAGGTGGGCGAGATGGCCCGTGCTCTCGCCGTCTTCAAGGACCAGGCGGTACAGAACCGGCGCAACGACGATAACTCGAAGCACATTATCACCGTGCTTGGCCAGGGCCTTGAGAACCTGGCGAAGGGCAACCTCACCCATCGCATCGACCAGCCCTTCCCCGATGCGCTGGACCGTCTGCGCCAGTACTTCAACACCGCCGCCGACAGCCTGGCGGAAACCATCAACACCGTGAAGCGCGGTTCCTTCGGCATCAAGTCCGGCACGGAGGAGATTGCCCAGGCCTCCGACAACCTCTCGCGCCGCACGGAGAACCAGGCGGCCAACCTCGAGGAGACGGCAGCCGCCGTGGCCGAGATCACCTCCACCGTCAAGAAGACGGCGGAAGGCGCACAGCATGCGCGCAACATGGTGACCGCCGCCAAGGAGGACGCCGACAAGTCCGGCGTCGTCGTGAAGCGCGCGGTGGAAGCGATGCAGGGGATCGAGAAGTCCTCGCAGGAAATCACGCAGATCATCGGCGTCATCGACGAGATCGCCTTCCAGACCAACCTGCTCGCCCTCAATGCCGGCGTCGAGGCGGCGCGGGCGGGCGAGGCGGGCCGCGGCTTTGCCGTGGTGGCCTCCGAAGTCCGGGCCCTGGCCCAGCGCTCAGCGGAAGCCGCCAAGGAGATCAAGGGCATTCTCTCCACCTCGCGCGACCAGGTGCAGGAGGGCGTGCAACTCGTCGCCGAGACCGGCACGTCGCTGCGCCAGATCATCGACCGGGTGAACGACATCAACGGCATCGTCACCGAGATCGCACGCAGCGCGGAGCAGCAGGCGACGGGCCTGCAGGAGGTCAACACCGCCGTCGACCAGATGGACCAGGTGACCCAGCAGAACGCCGCCATGGTGGAAGAGGCAACCGCCGCCACCCGCACGCTGACGCAGCAGTCGACCGAGTTGGCGCAGATCGTCTCGCGCTTCACCACGGCGGCCAGCGCCATCATCGCCCAGGCGGAGGAAGCCCGCGAGCAGCACAAGCCGGTGCGGACCGCCCCGGCCCGCAGGAAGACGGCCGCCGCCGGCGGCGGCGGCGGCGGCGGCGCTGCCGCTGCGAGGGCTGAGTCCGCGGAGGGCTGGGAAGAGTTCTGATACCCCCACGCACTGCGACTGATACCGGGCCCCGTCCAGCAAGTGACGGGGCCCGTTTCGTTTGCCCGGCGTTGACAGGCTTTGACCGCCCCCGCAGAGTAGCCGTCAGAATTGCAATCGGGGAGACGGGCGATGCGGAAGACGGTGGCGGTGGGCATGGTGGGTTGCGGCTTCTATGCCCAGAACCACTTGCATGCCTGGTCGGACCTCGGCGCCGAGGGCGCGGTGCTCTCCGCCGTCTGCGACCGTGACCCGGCGCGCGCCGAGGCTGCGGGCGCCAAATTCGGCGTGCCCCACTTCACCGACATGAACGCCATGCTGGACAAGGTTGGGATCGGCCTCCTCGACATCGCCACCCGCATGGACACCCACCGTGAACTGGCGGCGATCGCCGCCGAGCGCGGGGTGCCCGCCGTGGTGCAGAAGCCATTCGCACCCACATGGGAGGAGTGCATCGCCATCGTCGAGAAGGCGCGCAAGCACCAGGCATGGCTTGCCGTGCACGAGAACTTCCGCTTCGCCAGCGCCATGCGGGCGGTGAAGAAGGTGCTGACGCAGGGCACCATCGGCACGCCGACCTGGGCCAGGCTCTCCTGGCGGACGGGCTTCGACGTCTATCGCGGCCAGCCCTACCTTGCGGAAGAAGAGAAGCTCGTGATCCAGGACGTGGGCATCCACATCCTCGACCTTGCGCGCTTCTTCCTGGGCGAGGTGGCACACCTGTCCTGCGAGACGCAGAAGCGCAACCCGAAGATCCGCGCGGAGGATACTGCGACCATCATGATGCGCCACACCTCGGGCGCCGTCTCCGTGGTGGAGGCGACCTACGGCGCCAAGCGCGGCGACGACCCCTTCCCCGAGACCATGCTGGAAATCGAGGGTGACGGCGGCTCGCTGATCCTCACCAAGGGCGAGAAGATGACCGTCACCACCCAGGGCCTCACCTTCGAGGACCAGGTTGGCGGCCCCCTGCTCCACTGGACGAGCAGGCCCTGGCATGTCTCACAGGAGGCGGTGCTGCACACCAACCGCCACATGTTCGAGCGCGTGCGCGACGGCCGTCCCGCCGATACCTCAGGCGAGGACAACCTCAAGACCTATGCCCTCGTGGAGGCCGCCTACGAGGCAGCCCGCTCGCACGCCGCGGTGAAGCCCGCGATTTGGCTGCCGCAGGCCTGAGGGTTCACGCACGCTAGTCGGCCCGGTCGAGCACCATCGCCTGGTCGTCGCCCGCCATCAGACGCAGCTGGCGGTTTTCGCCCGGTGTGGCGCGGGTGACCTTCTGGATCAGGTCAAGGAAGCGCTGCTCGGTTTCCATCTGGGGCGAAGGGCAGGCCATGCGGGTCACGCCCAGGGGGCTGAAGGACAGGCCTTCACCCGTCAGCGTATAGCGCCCGGTGAAGCGGTTGCAGCCAGTCCGCCCGCTCACCCGGCCTTCCGGGCCGAATTCGATGGTGACGATCACGCCCTCCGGCAACGGGCTGCCGCCCAGGCGGATCACCCGCCAGCCGCCTTCGATTGCCGTCATGATCTCACCCCCGCAGCCCTGGAATGTGCGGCCAGCGTAGCTGACCTCCACGCCGATGGGAAAGGGCATGCCCGTCATCATGTCGGCGCAGGGCTTCTCGACGACCGTTGCCTCAAGCCGCTCCCCGCCCGCCTCGGCGATGATGCGCGGGCGGCCGTCCAGCATGTCACGCGCTGCCGCCGGGGCCTTGAACGTCAGGCCGAGGCCCGGAGCCTCGAAGGCAACACCCTCAGCCGATACGTCAAGCCGCCACGACGGCTCGTTGCCACGCGCGGTGAGGCTGTCTTCCGCCGCATGAGCGGCACCGGCGTCCAAGACCGCGGCCAAAACCGCGGCGAGGCCGATGATCGCCGTGCGAAGCCCGGTCAATTCTGGGTCGAGGCCGTGCTGGCGGCCTCGCCTTCCGACTTGAGTTTCGTGACATAGGCGGTGAAGCGGAGGCCCTTGAGCTTTCCCGACAGCGACACGGGAAGCCACAGCGTGCGCCCCGACGGCAGTTCGCCGATGGGTGCGAAGGAAACGTCATAGCTTTCCCGCGGCTCGTTCTTTTCCGCCGCGCGGCCGGCGATGGGAGTCCAGCTCACCTCGCAGTTCCGTACCTTGCCGCGGTATCCGCCATCGCCCTTCATCTCACCCTCTCCCTTGTCAGTGAGCGCCAGTTCGAACACGTCGCGCCCGTCGAAGATCTGATGAACCGAGGGGCACGGCGTCTCGCCCGAAGTGCCGATCCTGAGGACGGCCGTCATCGGGTCGGCAACCTCGTCATTGAGCGCATTGTCGATCCGGGCGCGGCGCTCGGCCTTCTTCTCGCGCGGGGAATAGTCGATGGCGCCGCCATCCTTCCACTGCAGGCGGGCCTCACGAATGCTGTCGTCCCGCTCGCGTACCAGCCGGAAGCTGACCGGAGCGATGGCGGGCCCGCGCGCGCGGCTTTCCGCCTCCACATTGGCAGTGTATTCGGAAAACACGCGGCTGATGCCGTGGCTCTTGATCTGGGCGCGGGAGCGCATGGCCCCCTCTTTCAGGTCCAGCCCATACTTCACGACGGTCATGGTCATCGGACCGACGTCGATGTTATAGGAAACCGAAACCGCGCTGACCGGTTCTGCCTGGGCCGGAACCGCGGCTGAGGCCAGCAGGGCGGCCGCTGCAAGGGCAATCCGCATGTCGAATCCATTTCTCATTCTGGTAGTCTAAAGCCCCAACTTTGGCGGGAGTGTGTTGAACCGGAGGAGTGATCTGGCCAACAAAATCTCTCGTTTCGAAACCTTGACGCAGGAGAAACGACATGCCGATCACCGCCCTCTATGCCGGCCTTCTGGCGCCGCTCTTCATCTTTCTCTCCATGCGGGTGATCCGGCGGCGGCGCGGGGCGAAGGTGGCGGTGGGAGACGGCGGGGACATGGCGCTGCTGCGCCGGATGCGCGTACACGCCAATTTCGCGGAGTACGTGCCCTTCGCATTGCTGCTGATGGCCCTGGCCGAGAACCTCGGCACCTGGCCGTGGTTGCTGCATCTGCTTGGCCTTGTCCTGCTGGCCGGCCGCGTGGCTCATGCCTACGGGGTGTCGCAGCCGAAGGAAACCTTTGCGTTCAGGGTCGGTGGCATGGTGGCGACATTCACGATGATGGGGGCCGCGGCGGCTGCCTGCATCTTCGGGGCGGTGGCGAACATCATGGCGCATTGAG